>CALANW010000137.1 GCA_937926145.1 uncultured Ruminococcus sp.
ATTTAAGGAGATGAAATCATGTATATCTGCACTGATGTTGTATGTGACCCAGTATGTGATTTTTGTTGGTATTGAATTCATGGAAAAAATGGTGAGCCAATTCAGTGCGAGAAAATGAAAGCAAATTTTGACGATGGTATTGGCTATTGTGATGATTTCAAATGCAGATTACATGAGACTAAACCGTATGATATCAGAATAAATACAATGGAACGATAAATTACAATTTATCGAGCAATAAAAAAACTATCTTCGCAAATATAAACGCAAATTTTGCTTTACTAATACTTATATCAATAAAAAGGTGAAAACCATGACTATCAAAAAAATCGCTGTTTTAGGCGCAGGAGCAGTTGGCTCATACATAATATGGGGACTTTCACAGCGTGATGATATCGAACTTGGCGTTGTTGCCGAGGGCGAACGCGCGGAACGTTTGAAGCAAAACAGCATCAAGATAAACGACATTGTTTACCGTCCGAAAGTATGGTCACCGCAGGAGGCTCACGGTGCTGACCTGCTTGTTGTTGCGCTGAAATACGGCTCACTTCCGAGCGCGCTGGAGAGCATCAAAACCGTTGTCGGAGAAACCACTGTCGTTATGAGCCTTATGAACGGCGTTGACAGCGAAGAGATAATTTCCTCGGCAATAGATGCTTCGCAGGTTTTGTATTCGGTGATAAAGGTCGCATCGCACAAGGAGGACGGCGGTTACCGTTTTGACCCTGCGACAACGATCGGAATTATTTTCGGCGAGCTTTGTGCGCCTTTTGAAAGCGAGCGTATAAAAGCAGTTGAAAAGCTTTTTGAGGATACGGAAATACACTATCGTCACACCTATTTTATCCGTGAGGAAATTTGGAGCAAGTTCCGCCTTAACGTCTGCAACAATCTTCCGCAGGCTGTCCTCGGCGCAGGCGTAGGCTGTTACCGTGACAGCGAACATATTAAGGCGATAAGCGACGGACTTCGCCGAGAGCTTGAAGCCATTGCCGCCGCAAAGGGCATAGACATAAACAAGGCTGACGATTCATCGAGCAAAGGAAGTCTTGTTCCGCCGACTGCGCGCTACTCTACCCTGCAGGACCTTGACGCAGGCAGGCACACCGAGATAGATATGTTCTCGGGCGCGCTTATCCGAATGGGAAAAGAGCTTGGAATCCCCACGCCTTACAATGAATATACCTATCATATAATAAAAGCATTGGAAGAAAAGAACGACGGGCTTTTCGACTATGCGGAAAGCGATGAAAGGCTTACACGATCGCTGTAAAGCCGATGTTTGATGAATGTGCGGGACATTTCCTTGATATTCAAAATACGAAAATAACAGCTTCAAATAAAGCAAAAGCGCGAGCCAAAACTCACGCTTTTGCTTTATCCGCCGTCAAATTTTCAAAATTTAATATTCTTTTCTCAAAATTAATATTCTATCATTTGACAAAGCACAATTTATCTGATATAATTACCTTGTTTTATAGTTTAAAGCTGTATTGGAGGGAAATTTTTATCAATGGACAAACTAAACGCCGCAGAACTTCTTACCCCGCCCTGCGACAGCGACCGTGAGGGCAGACTCAAAGCACTTTTCACCAATCTCTTTATCCAGCAGAACCGTATTCAGACAGCTTTTGAAAAGATAGAACCCGATATTTCACTGAAGCAATGGATGCTCCTCGGCATTACCGAGAGCTGTCCCGAGCCGAAAACGCTCACCCGTGTGGGTCAGCTTATGGGCTGTTCAAGGCAGAATGTAAAACAGCTCGCCGATTCGCTCGCCAAAAAGGGCTATCTAAGCATCGCCAAAGGCGGAAGCCGTTCGGTCTGTCTGGAACTCACCGAGAGCGGAAAGCACCGCTATGAAGAGATATACGGGACACGAAAAGAGTTTCTTGAACAGCTGTACTGCATTTTCAATGACAAGGAGATAGAGAAGCTTTACTCGCTCCAGTCGCGAATTTTTGACGGCATCGAATTTGCGGAAAAGTATGCTTCGGAAAATCAGAAAAAGGCATAACAAAAGCTGCACAGAGTATTAAAGTTCTGTGCAGCTTTTTTATACTTCTTAACTTAGTCCATTGCTTTTTTGATAGCAGCCATAAGCTCATCATAGGTTTCATAAGCAGGAAGATCGGGATTGTCGTTCTTGATCTTATCTGTGCTCTTGAAGAGGAAACCTGCCTTGCTTGCCTTTATCATTCCGAGGTCGTTGTAGCTGTCGCCGCTTGCGATAGTCTGGAATCCGATAGACTGGAGAGCCTTAACGGTTGTGAGCTTGGACTGCTCGCAGCGCATCTTGAAGCCTGTAACTTCGCCGTTAGGAGCGACTTCAAGGCTGTTGCAGAAAATAGTAGGCCAGCCGAGCTTCTTCATAAGAGGAGCTGCGAACTGTGTGAATGTATCGCTGATGATGATTACCTGTGTGAATGAACGAAGCTCATCGAGGAACTCCTTTGCGCCGGGCATTGGGTCGATCTTTGCGATAACGTCCTGAATTTCCTTAAGTCCGAGACCGTGCTCTTTGAGGATACCGATACGGTACTTCATGAGTTTGTCGTAGTCGGGTTCGTCACGGGTGGTCTTTTCAAGCTCGGGGATACCCGTTTCCTTTGCGAATGCGATCCAAATTTCGGGAACGAGAACGCCTTCAAGGTCCAAACAAGTGATATACATTATTAAATCTTCCTTTCAGAATTAACTTTGCCGTTGTATTCGGCATTATTCAAATAATATTTTACTACATTAAACCAAAAATGTCAAGAAATTTGGAAAATTTCAAAAAACTTCGGGTATAATACAATAAAATGTCCGTGTGAATCGGAAAAACTGCACTTCTCCCCTGTCTAATACTAAACACCAATAAAATACAGGAAAAAATCTGCGCAGAAATCCAATATAAACCTGTTTTCAACAGCTACGAGATTGTCGGCTTGATTTTTTCCAAATTTTAAATGGTGTTTAGTATAATTCCGACATATTTTAATTATCATATTATTTACTTGACATAATAGGCAAAAAATGATACAATTATTGTATATTATCACATAAATTATCTATCAAAAATTGAAATGAGGTAATTCTATCAATGCTTGAACTGAATAATATTTCCTATTCCGCCGAATCGGAAAAAGGCGGCGAAAAGGAGATCATAAAAGAACTCAGCCTGCGTGTTGAGGACGGAAAATTCCTCGCGATAACAGGCCCTAACGGCGGCGGAAAATCCACCACCGCAAAGCTCATAATGGGCATCGAGAAGCCTAACTCAGGCAGCATTATTTTTGACGGCAAGGACATCACCGATATGTCCATAACCGACCGTGCGAACCTTGGCATCGGATTTGCTTTCCAGCAGCCCGTTCGCTTCAAGGGAATACGCATTATCGACCTGCTGCGAATCGCGGCGAAGCGAAACCTCACCGTTGCCGAAGCCTGCACCTATCTTTCCGAGGTCGGACTTTGCGCCAAGGATTACATCGACCGTGAAGTCAACGCGAGCCTTTCAGGCGGCGAAATGAAGCGTATCGAAATTGCGGGCATAGCTGCGAAAAACTCGAAGCTTTCCGTTTTTGACGAACCCGAAGCAGGCATCGACCTTTGGAGCTTCTCCAACCTTATAAAGGTATTCGAGAAAATGCACGAGGACAAGTCCAAAACTATCATCGTTATCTCGCATCAGGAGCGAATACTCAACATCGCTGACGAGATCGCCGTTCTTTCGGACGGAAAAATTCTTCACTACGGCAAGCGTGAGGACATTCTCCCGAAAATTCAGGGAACTTCCTCCGCGATCAACCCCTGCCGTGCTATCACAGGTTAAAATCGAAAGGAACTACTGTTAATATGTTAGATGAAATACAGAAAAGGCTTCTTGAAGAAGTTGCAGACCTGCACGGCGTTCCCGAGGGCGCATACAACATTCGTGCAAACGGTCAGAAAGCGGCTCGAAACACCACCGCTGACATTGACATCACCACAAAGACGGACAAGTCGGGCATCGATATAAAGATAAAGCCGCACACCAAAAATCAGAGCGTTCATATCCCCGTTGTAATCAGCGAAAGCGGATTGAAGGAAGTTGTCTACAACGACTTCTTTGTAGGCGAGGACTCGGACGTTGTTATCGTTGCGGGCTGCGGAATACACAACTGCGGTACGCAGGCTTCGCAGCATGACGGCGTTCACCGCTTCTTCGTAGGAAAGAATTCCAAGGTAAAATACGTTGAAAAGCACTACGGCGAGGGCGACGGCACGGGCGAGCGCATACTCAACCCCACGACCGAGGTCTACCTCGAAGAAAACAGCTATATGGAAATGGAAATGGTGCAGATAAAGGGCGTTGACTCGACCAAGCGTTTGACGACCGCGAAGCTTGACAAGGGTGCAAAGCTTATCGTCCGTGAACGCCTTATGACCCACGGCAACCAGTTCGCCGAAAGCACCTACAACACCGAACTCAACGGTGAAAATTCGGGCGCAGACATCGTTTCGCGCTCGGTCGCAAAGGATAATTCACGGCAGATATTCTACTCAAAGCTTGAGGGCAACGCTGCCTGCACGGGTCACACCGAATGTGACGGAATCATTATGGGCAACGCCAAGATAAGTGCCGTTCCTGCGCTTGATGCGAACAACATCGATGCTTCGCTCATTCACGAAGCCGCTATCGGCAAGATCGCAGGCGAACAGCTCATAAAGCTTATGACACTCGGACTTACCGAAGCCGAAGCCGAGGCTCAGATCGTAAACGGATTCTTGAAATAATGGAGAAAAAAATGAAACTGAATGCATCAAAAATAGCTGCGGCTGCAATTGCCGCACTCCTCTGCACAGCCGTTTTCACAGGCTGTAAGAAAACAGAAGACAGCAGTGTTTCCGCAGAAAGCGAAGCACCGACAGCTTCGCCCGAAAACGGTGAAAGCACGACAGATACGACCGAGGAAAGCTCCGAACCTGCGATCGTCGGAGTTTTCGGTGAGATACGCACAGAATTCAACGACAGCCTTGACCTTACGAAATATCCGCTCACGCAGAACGATGTTCCGTCCGATTTTGAGCTTGTTCTCGAAGCTGAGGACGCTGAGCTTTCGGGCGGCTGCAACGCAGTCGAAGCTGACGGCTTTTCGGGCAGCGGATATGTAACGGGACTTAACCGCGACACGGACAGCATAACTTTTAAGGTCACGCTTGAAAATTCGGGTATGTACGACCTTGACTTCCGCTGCAAAACTCCCGACACGGGCAGAGTGAACTATGTTTTCATCGACGGAAAGCACTCGGGAGATGTTAAAACCAGCGGCTCGGAAGAGGTCAACGATTCTTATATGAAAGGCATCTACCTTGAAGCAGGTGAACACACTATCACGCTCTCGCCGCAGTGGGGTTATGTCGATTACGACAGCCTTGTCATCACTGCGAATACGTCTATCAATGACGATACTTACAACATCACCGAACCGCTCTCCAACCCTAATGCCGATGACCACACTCAGCGCCTTTACAAATTCCTCTGCGATGTTTACGGAAACTATTCGCTGACGGGTCAGTTCGCCGATAAGGGCAGGCAGTCCTCCGAACTTTCGAGAATACAGCAGGCAACGGGAAAAGAGTTCGCCGTCCTCGGTATGGATATGATGGACTACGCAAGTCAGAACGTCAAGAACGGCGCAAGCGGCAGAACGGTTGAATTCGCTTACGACTGGTACGAAAATGCAGGCGGCATCGTTCAGCTTTGCTGGCACTGGAGCTCGCCCGAGCAGTACGCAAAGAATGATAACGACAATCCGTGGTACAAATCATTTTACAAAGAAGCATCGAATATCGACCTCGATAAAATTATGAACGGCGAGGACAACGAGGGCTACGAACTGCTGATGAACGACATCGACCTCATAGCAGACCAACTCGAAAGGCTTCGCGATATGGGCGTTCCCGTAATTTGGCGACCACTACACGAAGCGGCAGGCGGCTGGTTCTGGTGGGGCAACTGCGAGCCCGAAAGCTACAAGAAGCTTTGGAACGCGATGTACGACAAAATGACGAACGAGCACAACCTCACAAATCTTATATGGATGTGGAACGGACAAGACCCCGAGTGGTATCCGGGCGATGAAACGGTCGATATCATTTCCTACGACATCTACGCAGGAAATCACGTTTATGAAAGCTTCGGCGGAACATTCACCGAGTGCGTTGAAACCTCACCAAAGGGCAAGCTTGTTGCACTTTCGGAAAACGGCTGTGTAATGGACCCCGAGCTTACGATGAAGAACAATGCAAGATGGCTCTTTTGGGGAACATGGGCAGATCCGTTCACGCTGAAAAATTATATGCTCAACGAAGAATATACCGAAAAGGATATGCTTATCAAGGCATATAACGATGACAGAACTCTCACGCTGGACGAACTTCCAAATTTGAAAACTTATCCGTTGGATTAAAACTAAAGTTTAGATCAAGCCTTTTCAAAGGCTTGCAGGGGTCAAGGGGGCAGCGCCACCTTGTCGACGTCCGCAGACGGCGAAATACCCTAAACTAACAGTCAAAGCACTGCCGCAACAGCGTGATAATTACCAAATTAAAAAGCGCAATTCACATACAAAAAGGAAAAACGAAATATGAGAAATAAATTTCGTAAACCCCAAAATGTGAATTGCGCTATACTTTTTTTAACAAACTATCCTTGAAACGAAAATCCACGAACGAAGTGAGTGAATTTGAAGTTTCAACATTGTATGAACGGTGATGAAATATGAATGTTAAAACAATTAATTTCACTGCCGTTCAAACGTTGTCGGCAAACAAACACGCAAGCAAAACGTAAAGTTCATACTGCATAGCTGTTCATACAGTGTTTAAGCCTATATATTCTCACTTTGTTCGCATATATAGGCTTAAAGGAAAAGCTGTTCCGTACATAAAGAATTAGCGCAATTCACATTTTTAGGTTTACGAAATTTATTTCTCATATTTCGTTTTTCCTTTTTGGTGTGAATTGCGCCTTTTTAGTTGTTAGTCATTACATTATTGCAGCAAAATTTTCACTGTTAGTTTAAGGTATTTCGCTCTCTGCGGAGAGCGACGAGGGCGCTGCCCCATATGCACTAACCTAAG
>CALANW010000138.1 GCA_937926145.1 uncultured Ruminococcus sp.
GTGCATATGGGGCGCTGCCCCTCGACCCCGCAAGCTGTGCTCAGCTTGACCAGCTGCTTGGCTTCGCGATGCCTGACAGATGTTAGCTTTGCAAAAATTCCGCATTCCGAATTCCTAATTCCGAATTTAACTCAAACCGCCCCGAAATGGCTCATTAAAGCCACAATAATCACCCCGGGGATACCGAGTATCAACGACAGTACAGCCGTAAAAAAGTTCAGCGGCACGGAAAAGCCGACATATCCCCCGAAAAAATGAAGCAGAGTGAGGAACGCCGCTCCCGAACTCATTCCGAAAAATGCAGTTTTTGCAGGCTTGGCGCTTCTAAGATAATGCACTGTCATCGCTATCGCCGAAACGATGACTGCTATGTAAAAAATGATACTCCCTATCTCTTCCGTGTTCATTTCAGCACCGTCCTCCCCGTTATGCCCTGCGCGCGCGCACGTTTCATCAGATACGCATACCGCGAGCGAAGCGCAAGCTCCTCGTATATAGCCGCCTCGATGAGGTCGCTGTCCGTGACTAAATTGAATATCCTGCGGCAGTGCGAAAGCTCGCTCACTATCTCGTCGATATCGGCGAGTATCTCCTCGCTGTCGTTCGGTTCGGGCGGCTTACCCGTCAGGATACAGGAAACTCGGCTGAAAAATTCTTTTGCTTTCGACATTTATATCACGTTCCTTTAAAAAATTAGGAAAAAGCTGATCAAATCAAAGAGTTCTATTTGCCGTTTTGGGAAATGGCAAAAACGTATTATCGGCTTATCAGCGTTTTCTTAAAATAATATATACAGCAAAGCCAATATAAGCTTTGTATCGGCTTTTTCTTTCACAAGCACGGCGGCAAGCGCGGCGATGAGAGCGGTATCGGAATCTATCGGTATCGGCAGGAGCGAGCCTTGTTTGTTCGGCTCACGGCTCGGCGGCTTAGGCGGCTCGGGTCTTGGCGGCGGAGGGACGAACTGCTGAGGAGGTCTTTGTCTGCTGTTCCCTACCGCTTCAAAACGCGGTTTCTGCGGCTGATTCGGGGCGTTCATTTGCATATTCCGAGGAGAATTGTTCCGAAACGGAACATTCTGCCGCTGAAGCTGAGCGTTCGGCATAAAATTCTGCATCGGAGTGTTCCGATTTGGAACATTCTGCGGCATATTCTGCCGAGGGGGTGCTGTCGGTCGGTTTTGGAACTGCTTATCCTGCGGAGAGGGGCGGTTTTGCGCAGACTGCGGCTGATTCCTCTGCTGAAAATAGCGGTTGCTTTGTTCAAGAAGTCCCTGCGTCAACTTATTCATCTCCCCGACCCGTTTTTCCGCCATTGTGATGCTTTTATTGCTGTTTTCCATAGGCTTTTTGCTCCGTTAGAAAAGATTCCCGAGCGCGCCGTTCTCTTTGAGCTCGGAATAAATATTATAAAGCCGCAGAAGCTTGACGGCTTTGTCAACGCGCGGCTGTTTGTCCTCAGAGAGAAGCGGTTTCAGCGCGATGAGCAGGTCGCAGTTCTTGTCGTTTTTGGAAAGTCCCGACATCAGGCTCATCAGCGCCGCAGGATTTATCGGCATATCACCGTCCGACTGCGGCGGCTTGCTTTTGTGCGAAGCTTCGGACGTATCGGAAGTGCCGCCGAACATCGCCGCAAGCTCCTTTATCTGCTGCATACTTTCCTCATCGGACAGCAGCGATTGGATCTTTTCGCTCATATCGTCCAAAGCAAGCACCTCCCACGTCTTGATCTTTTAGAAAAATAAGTATTATACTAAACACCATTTAAAATTTGGAAAAAATCAAGCCGACAATCTCGTAGCTGTTTTTAACAGGTTTATATTGGATTTCGGCGCAGATTTTTTCCTGTATTTTATTGGTGTTTAGTATTATTTTCCGCCCGTAAGCTTGTTGTAGAGCGCCTTTGCCTGCGGACTGCTCATAAACTGTTCGAGAGCGGTCGGGTTGCTGATGATGCGGTTGAACATTGCTTCATCGGCAGGCTTCATATTTTTCAGTGCGGAGTCGAATTTTCCTGCTTCAAGCTCGGCACGAAGCTTATCTTTCGGAACGCCGAGCTTTCGGCTTACAACATCGAGAAGCTCATTCATATTTTTCTTGTTGAAATCGGTCATAAAAAGTTCCTCCAAAGACAAAAAGAATAAATTCACGGATTGCTCTTTATTTTCCTTATATTTTATGATATAATTTATCCTGATAGAATAGCCGCTGAAATTCAAACGCTGAATGACGGCTGTTGAATTCAGCATTTTTATATTATTGTATGCAAAGGGGAGAAAAATTGTGAGGATAGTTGTAATGTCCGACTCACACGGAAAAACGGGTGCTGTGAGCGATATCGTTGACAGCAATCTCGGAAAGGCGCAGATGTTCATTCATCTCGGCGACGGCGAAAATGAGACCGATTATATTATGGCGGAATATCCGCATATCGATATGCGCAGGGTCGCAGGCAACTGCGATTATTGCAGCAGACTGCCGCTTTCAACAGTTATCGACGTGGACGGTGCAAGGATCTTCGCCGCACATGGCCATTCCTACGGCGTAAAAGGCGGACTTGAACGTATCACCGCCGCGGCAAAGCAGAACGACTGCAACATTGTCCTCTTCGGGCATACGCACGAACGCTTCCTGCATTATGAGAACGGGATATATTATATGAACCCCGGAAGCTGTGCACAGCCGCGTGACGGTAAAAGTCCCTCTTACGGCTATATTGACATTACGGAAAGCGGAATTTTTACCGCTATAGTCGATCTTAAATATTCTTGGGAGAAATAATTATGAACAAACTCAGATTAACAAGCTTTTTAGCCGCAGCCGCTATGTGCGTTTCGCTTTTTTCGGCTTGTGGAAACAGCGCAAATAATGCAGAGCCGACAGAAAACGCAGAAACCGCTCAGACAGCCGAAGCCGTAACTTTTTCCTATCCATTGATAGAGGACGATGCGAGCCTTTCCGAAGCGGAGAAGCAAATGCTTTCGACTTCGCTCGTTTCGGTCGGCAATACGCATAGGCTCAACGAGAAGCTCAAAACGCTCGAAAACGGCGGAGAGATAACGCTCGGCTTCATCGGCGGCTCTATAACTTACGGTTATACCGTTCAGCCCGATGAATGTTTCGCAAGCAAAGTAACCGATCTGCTCAAAGAAAGATATCCGAGCGGCACGGTGAACTACGTCAATAAGGGCATAAGCGGAACGCCGTCAATTCTCGGAAATCTTCGCCTGAAGCGCGACATTCTCGACAACAATGCGGATATAATTTTTGTCGAATATGCTGTTAATGACGGTATGGAAACCGACTATAAGGAAAGCTATGAATCCCTCGTCAGAACCGCGCTCGAGCAGGAAAACGAGCCTGCCGTTGTGCTTATTCTCAACCGCACAAAAGAGGGACACTCCGCGCAGGAGTATATGAAAAATATCGGCGAATTCTACTCGCTCCCGATGATAAGCACGGCTGACGCTCTCACCGAGGCTCTCGACAACGGAACTATAAAGTGGGAGGACTACTACAACGATTCCTCGCACCCGAACCCGAACGGTCACGAGCTTTTCTGCAAGCTCATCGCACACGCCTTTGATGAGTCGCTGAAAGTGCAGTCGGACGAATATGTTCTCCCTGCGGAAAGTATATTCGGCGCGCCTTACGAAAATGCCGTTCTTATCGAAGCGGACTATGACGGCTCAAACAGCAATTTCACAATGGAGTCGCTCGGAAGCTTTACGAATTCTTCGTCAGCGGACGGCTTCACCAAAGGCTGGTCGTTCGATAAAGCAACGAACGAGCCGATGAAGTTCAGGGTCAACGCAAACGGACTTTTCATAATATGCCGAAGAAACAACAACGCTTCAATGGGCAAATTTGAGGTCTATATCAACGGGGCAAGGGCAAAGGTCGTTGACACGAACCAGAGCGACGGCTGGGGCGATCCTTACGCATTTAAAATAATAAAATGGCAGGAAACAAAGGATATGGAGATCGAGATCCGCCCTGCCGAAGATTCACTCGAGAAGAACATCGATATCCTCGGAATAGGATTCAGCGCAAATTAAACCAAAAGGACAGATATCATTATGAAAAAGTTCAGATCAACATTTATTGCATTTATTGCGGCGCTCGCTTTGTGCGGCTGTACAGCGACGATTTCAAAGCCGAACTCGGAAACTGCCGCTGATACGACAATTTCAAAAACGGAAGTGACCGAAGCTTCGTCCGAAGCGGTATCGGAAAATGAAACAGCCGATGAAAACACGACCGAAACGGCGGACAATTCCGACACTCCCGAGGACGATATAACGGGCGATGCCGAAGAACCAAACACAGAGCTTGATTTCTCGTCTGCCGAAGCGCTCCTTGCTTCAATGACGGACGAGCAGAAGGTCGGTCAGATCATCTTGGGAAGATTCCCGTCCGAGGGTGCGCCTGATACGATGAGCAAATATCACCTCGGCGGCTATACGCTCTATGCAAGCGATTTTCAGAACGAATTCCCCGACACAATGGCGGAAAAAACGGCGAAAATTCAGGCTGCCGCTGATATCCCCGCGTTCCTCGCGACCGATGAAGAGGGCGGAACTGTAGTGCGCGTTTCAAAGTTTCCGCAGTACCGTTTAAGCCCGTTCACCTCGCAGATAGTCCTTGCCCGTGACGGCGAAGATGCAGTTCGCGATGAAAACATCGAAAAAGCGGAGCTTCTGCTTTCGCTCGGAATAAACTTCAACCTCGCGCCCGTTGCGGATATCACCGAGAATCACGGCGACTATATCTATGACCGCACATTCGGCGAAAACACCGAAAATACTGCAAAATACGTTGCCGCCGCAGTTGAGGGCATGACCGAGGGCAACATTATGAGCTGTCTGAAGCATTTCCCCGGCTACGGACCGAATGTTGACACTCACACGGGCAGTGCGAATGACGACCGCTCCCGTTCAAGCTTCGAGAAAACGGATTTTCTTCCGTTCCAGTCGGGAATCGATGCAGGCGCACCTGCCGTAATGGTAAATCACAACGTTGTTTCCGCGTTCGACAGTGAATCCCCTGCTTCGCTCTCCGCGGAAGTACATTCCGTGCTCCGTGACGAGCTCAATTTCGAGGGAATTATCCTCACGGACGACCTCGGAATGGACGCGATAACGAATTTTGCCGCCGAAGCTGACGAAAGCCCCTATGTTCTCGCTGTAAAAGCAGGAAACGATATGCTCTGCACCTCGGATATTGAAAGTGCGTACAATGATGTACTTGCGGCTCTTGCCGACGGAAGAATCGATCCCGAACAGCTTGATGCAAGCGTATTGAGGATACTCAAAGCCAAAGGCAGATTCGGAATAATTGAATTTGAATAAAAAGAAACGCCGTAACATCTACGAGAACAAACATAGATGTTATGGCGTTATTTGACATTTATTGACTTGCGTGTTATACTAAAAATATGTCACCATCTCCTTATCCGTTTAACAACGAAAGGAGGTGAAAATAGTGGATATTGCAAGTTTTGTAGAATCGTTTCTTATTTCCGTTTTGGCGGGTGTAATCGCAAGTTTTATTTACGAAAGTATCCGCAAGTGGCTGAACGGTCGAAAGAAATAAAAGAGGTGACACAGCCCGAAAAAATCCCCCCACAGATCACGACTCTGTGGGGGGACTTTTTTTGTGAAAAATAGTGGATCAAGTTTTGTATCTGTGATTATTGTATCACATTAAGATATTATTGTCAAGTACAAAAATTTTATTCTTCCGATGTTTATCTTATCATACTGTGTTGAAGCGTATCTATGTTCACTTCGTTCGCATAGATACGCTTCAAGGATAGTTGGTTTTAGGAAAACACAATGGCGCAATTCACATTTTTGAGGTTTACGAAACTGATTTCTCGCGTTTTGTTTTACCATTTTGATGTGAATTGCGCCTTTGGATTTGATAGTGATTTCGCTGTTACGGCAAGTTTGGTGCTGTTAGTTTAGGGAGTTTCACTCTCTGCGGAGAGCGACAATGGGGCGCTGCCCCCTTGACCCCTGCAAGCCTTTGAAAAGGCTTGATCTAAACTTTAGTTGGCTTTGCAACGCCCGCACAAAGTTGGGCGTTGCAAATAATTCCGCATTCCGAATTTCTAATTTCGAATTTACTCCACGCCCAGTACAGTATATTCCTTATCCTCGACAGCTTTCTTCAAAACATCGTTCGGAACGTCTTTGGAGAGTGTTACAACTGCGTTCTTCTTCTCATGTGAAGCTTCTGCGGACACAACTCCGTCTACTGATTCGAGTGCTTTCTTTACGGTTGCCTCGCAGTGCGAACACATCATTCCTTCGATCTTAAGTGTTTTAGTCATAGTTTTTTCCTCCTGTTTATTTTTACCGCCGTGGTTATTGTTATGGCGGAATTTATCGTGTTTAGGGTCGTAAATTTTGGTGAGGTTAAGTCGGAGCGCATTCGTTACGACGCAGAAGCTTGAAAGGCTCATTGCGGCGGCGGCGAACATTGGGGTCAATGTCAGTCCGAGCGGTATAAATACGCCCGCGGCAACAGGGATTCCGATACCGTTATAGATGAATGCCCAGAAGAGGTTCTCCTTGATATTCGTCAATGTGTTTCGGCTGAGGCGGATTGCGGCGGGGACATCTTCGAGTCTGCTCTTCATAAGAACAACGTCTGCCGCGTCTATCGCGATGTCCGTTCCTGCGCCTATCGCGATGCCCGAATCGGCTCTTGTAAGGGCAGGTGCGTCGTTGATACCGTCGCCGACCATTGCGGTTCTGCCGCTTTCGCAAAGCTTTCTTACTGCGGCTTCTTTCTGGTCGGGGAGAACGCCTGCGATGACGTTGTCAATGCCTGCCTGAGCGGCTATAGCACGGGCAGTCTTTTCGTTATCGCCCGTCAGCATTACGACGTTAAGACCCATATTTTTGAGTTCCTCAACAGCCTTTTTGCTGTCCTCTTTTATGACATCGGCGGCGGCGAGTATGCCTACAAGCTTTCCGTCGTAGGCGAAGAATATCGGCGTTTTGCCCTGCTCGGCGAGTGCTTCATACTTTGCGCCTGTTTCGCCGTCAGGAGGACCGAACTGAGTGATAATAAACTCTGCTTTTCCACCGACGGCTTTCTTTCCGTCAAGCGTTGCTTCAAGTCCGTTGCCTGAGAGGATTCGGAAATCCGTTGTTTCGGCAAGGGCAATGTTCCGCTCCTCGCCGTAAGCCGTAACAGCGGCGGCGAGAGGGTGTTCGCTCTTCTTTTCGAGTGAGCAGGCAATGCGGAGAAGCTCTTCCTCCGAAGTCCCGTTGAGGGGGATAACATCGGTTATCTTAGGTTCGCCCTTGGTGATAGTTCCCGTCTTGTCGAGGGCGATGTTTTGGATCTTGCCCGTTTCTTCAAGCGAAGCGGCGGTCTTGAAAAGTATGCCGTTCTTTGCGCCGACACCGCTTCCGACCATAATTGCAACAGGAGTTGCAAGTCCGAGCGCACACGGACAGCTTATAACGAGCACGGTTATCCCTCGTGCGAGAGCGTAACCGGGGGTCTGTCCGAGCAAAAGCCATACAACGAATGTTACGAGCGCAATTCCGATAACGGTCGGGACGAATATGCCCGAAACCTTGTCGGCAATCTTTGCGATAGGCGCTTTCGTTGCGGCGGCATCGCTCACCATTTGGATTATCTTTGAAAGCGCGGTTTCTTCGCCGACATTAACAGTCTCGCACTTCAGAAATCCCGACTGATTTATCGTTGCCGCCGAGACCTTGTCACCGACCTTTTTATCGGCAGGAATACTTTCGCCCGTGAGAGCCGATTCGTTGACGGCGCTTTCGCCCTCGGTGACGATACCGTCGGCGGGTATGCTTTCGCCCGGCTTTACGACGAAAATATCGCCCTTGACAACGTCCTCAGCAGGGATTGTCACCTCTGCACCGTCACGAAGCACGGTCGCGGTCTTAGGAGCAAGCGCCATTAAGCCTTTGAGAGCGTCCGTTGTCTTGCCCTTTGAGTGCGCATCGAGCATTTTTCCGAGCGTTATGAGTGCAAGTATCATCGCCGCAGACTCAAAGTAGAGATTGTGAACGTAGGACATCTGATCTTCGGCAACTGTCATCGCAAACATCTCATAAACACTGTAAATATAAGCCGCAGACGAGCCGAGAGCAACAAGACTGTCCATATTCGGCGACCTGTGCCACAAAGCCTTGAAGCCGCTTATGAAGAAGCGCTGATTTATCACCATTACAGCCGTTGTGAGCAAAAGCTGAATGAGCGCAAGGGCAAAGTGGTTGTGTTGAAGTACGGTCGGGATAGGCCAACCCCACATCATTGCACCCATTGAAAAATACATCAGCACCGCAAGCAGTATAAGTGACGAAACAAGGCGCGCAATGAGCTTTTTCTCGCCGTTGTCGGTCGGAGCTTCGGTTTTGGGCGATTTTCCGTTCTTTGCGGAAATGCCATAGCCTGCTTTTTCAACGGCGGCGAAGATATCCGCCTGAGAAGCCGTTCCCTCAACGCCCATTGAGTTCGTCAGTAGGTTTACCGAAACGGACGAAACGCCTTTGACCGCCGAAACAGCCTTTTCGACCCTTGCGCTGCAGGCGGCGCAGGTCATTCCCGTGATATTGTACTGTTCCATTTTCTTTATCATTCCTTTACATCAATCTTTTGATTATGGAGATAAGTTCGCCGACGACTTCATCGTTGCCCTCGCGAATGTTGTTCACAACGCAGGTGCTTATGTGATTTTCGAGCAGCTCACGGTTGAAAGCGTCCACCGCCGCGCCGATAGCCGCCGATTGGGTGAGGATATCGGTGCAGTAGGCATTGTCCTCGAGCATCTTTTTGATGCCCCTCACCTGCCCCTCGATGCGGTTCAGGCGGTTCATGAGCTTTTTGTACTCTTCGGGCGAACGTTCCTTGGTTTTTTTACATTCTGAGCATTTGCAGCATTTTTTATCCATAACGAAATTATCTCCTTGAACTTTCGGTTTATTTCATTATATACCCCCAGTGGGTATTTGTCAAGAGGGAGAATTAAAAAATTCGGAATTAGGAATTCGGAATGCGGAATTTTTGCAAAACCAACATCTGTAGAGAACTGCGAAGCCAAACAGCTGGTCAAGCTGAGCACAGCTTGCGGGGGCGAGGGGCAGCGCCCCATATGCACTAACCTAAGCAAATATCAGACATCTGTAAGGAAT
>CALANW010000139.1 GCA_937926145.1 uncultured Ruminococcus sp.
CTGTGATTTCTTTATAGTATTAAATAATTCCGCATTCCGAATTCTTAATTCCGAATTTTACTTGATTGCCTTAAATGCTTCTTCAAGGTCGAAGAGGATATCATCAATGTGTTCTGTACCGATAGAAAGTCTGATAGTGTTCTTCTTGATGCCCTGCTCTTCAAGCTCTTCATCGTTGAGTTGGGAGTGTGTTGTTGATGCAGGGTGAATTGCAAGGCTCTTTACGTCTGCAACGTTTGCAAGGAGTGAGAAAACCTTGAGGTTGTCGATGAACTTCTTGGCATCTTCTTCTGTACCCTTGATCTCGAATGTGAAGATAGAGCCGCCGCCGTTCGGGAAGTATTTGTTGTAAAGTTCCTTCTGCTTGCCTGTTGCAAGTGACGGGTGATTAACCTTTTCTACCTGTGGGTGATCGTTGAGGAACTTAACTACCTTGAGTGCGTTCTCAACGTGACGTTCAACTCGGAGCGAGAGTGTTTCAAGACCCTGGAGGAAGAGGAACGCATGGAAAGGTGAAATTGTTGCACCTGTATCACGGAGAAGAATTGCTCTGATCTTTGTTACGAAAGCTGCTGCGCCGACTGCCTTTGTGAAGCTGATGCCGTGGTAGCTTGGGTTTGGTTCTGTGAGGGACGGGAACTTTCCGCTTGCTTCCCAGTCGAACTTGCCGCTGTCAACGATAACGCCGCCTATTGCAGTACCGTGTCCGCCGATGAACTTTGTTGCGGAGTGGATAACGATGTCTGCGCCGTAATCGAAAGGTCTTACGAGGTAAGGTGTAGCGAATGTGCTGTCAACAACGAGCGGGATCTTGTGCTTGTGAGCGATCTCTGCAACCTTTTCAATGTCGATAAGGTTTGAGTTAGGGTTGCCGAGAGTTTCGATGTAAAGTGCCTTTGTGTTGTCCTGGATTGCCTTTTCAAAGTTATCTTCATCATCGGGATCAACAAATGTTGTTGTGATGCCGTATTCGGGAAGTGTGTGTGCGAGGAGGTTGTAAGTACCGCCGTAGATAGTGTTTGCTGCTACGATGTGGTCACCAGCCTGAGCAAGGTTCTGAATGGTGTATGTAACTGCTGCTGCGCCGGAAGCAACTGCGAGAGCTGCAACGCCGCCTTCAAGAGCAGCTATTCTCTGCTCGAAGATATCCTGAGTTGGGTTTGTAAGTCTGCCGTAGATGTTGCCTGCGTCACGAAGACCGAATCTGTCGGCAGCGTGTTCGGAGTTATGGAAAACGTAAGAAGATGTGAGGTAAATAGGAACTGCTCTTGCGTCAGTTGCGGGGTCTGCTTCTTCCTGTCCAACGTGAAGCTGAAGTGTTTCAAACTTAAGATTTCTTTCTTTTAATGTGCTCATTGTAATTTCTCCTTATAATATAACAGATTTTATTTTTTAACGAATGAAGATGATAAGAAAAATTATCAGCAGCACATTCGGAATATCACTTTTATACTTTTAGATGAAGCAAACATTGTTTTGTTCTCTCTTTCTTTAAACCTATATGTTATGTAGGCTTTGACTATGGTTATATAATATCATATAAAAACTATCTTGTCAATAGGTTTTATATAATTTGTATGTTTTTACAATTAAAACCTTAATTTATGTATGGTTTTGCATAATTATCATAAAATTTGCTGCGCAGGCTTGGCTTTAGCGGCTTTTTTACGCTAAAAACCTTGATTTATAGCAAAAAAAGAGGTAAAATATATAGGTTTAATGAAAAGGAGTATGAAAAATGACAGAAACAGTGAAAAATAACCCTCTGGGCAGCGAACCCGTAAAAAAACTGATGATAAAATTCTCGATTCCGAGCATAGTCGCAATGCTCGTCGGCGCACTCTATAATATAGTGGACCAGCTTTTCATAGGAAACTCGGTCGGACAGCTCGGCAATGCCGCAACGAATATCGCATTCCCCTTTTCGACCTCCTGCATCGCAGTAGCATTGCTTTTCGGCATCGGCGGCGCGTCCTGCTTCAACCTTTCAATGGGCAGAGGAGAAAAAGACAAAGCTCCATACTTCGTCGGAAACGCCCTCGTTATGCTTATAACAGTCGGCGTTGTGATAATGCTCATCTCGGAAATTTTTCTCGAACCTCTCCTTAAACTGTTCGGCTCGCCTGACGATGTTCTCCCCTATGCCGTCGAGTATGTGAAAATAGTCGCACTCGGTTTCCCGTTCCTTATCCTTACAACGGGCGGAAGCCACCTTATCCGTGCGGACGGCAGTCCTAATTTCTCAATGGTGTGCAACCTCATCGGCGCAATACTCAATACTGTACTCGATGCGGTCTTCGTTCTCAAACTTGATATGGGTATGACGGGCGCGGCGCTCGCAACGGCTATAGGTCAGGTCGTTTCGGCAATAATCGCAGTGGTGTATCTTCTCCACTTCAAAACAGTTCCGCTCAAAAAGGAACATTTCAAGCCAAACTTTAACTATATCTCCCGAACAGCTTCGATTGGAATGGCTTCGTTCATAAATCAGCTCGCAATAATGGTAGTGCAGATAGTGCTCAACAATTCGCTCAAAGCTTATGGCGAAACTTCGATATACGGCGCATCTATCCCTATCGCCTGCGCAGGCATCGCAATGAAGGTCAACCAGATAATGTTCTCGGTCGTGATAGGACTTGCCCAGGGCACACAGCCTATCGAAAGCTTCAACTACGGCGCAAAGCAGTATAAGCGAGTAAAAAGCGCATTTATGCTCGCACTCACAGTCGCTGCGATATTTTCACTCTGCTGCTTTGCATTGTTCCAGCTCTTCCCGAGAGAGATAATGGAAATGTTCGGTGACGGCTCGGAAGAATACTTTGAGTTTGGCGAGAAAATGTTCAGAATATTCCTCTTCTTCACATGGCTCAACTGTATGCAGCCGATATCGACAACGTTCTTTACCTCGATAGGAAAACCGATAAAGGGCGCATTTCTCTCACTTACAAGACAATTCCTGTTCTTTATCCCGTTCCTTATTATCCTGCCGATAAAAATGGGCATCGACGGCATCGTCTACGCAGGACCGTGCGCAGACCTGCTTTCGGGAATAGTTTCCGTGATAATGGCAGCGCATGAATTCGGCAATATGAAAAAGCTGGAAGAGGGAGAATTAATGCGTAATTCGTAATGCGTAATTATTGCGTAGCTCAAATTTGTTTGAGTGATGCGAAGCCAAGCAAAAGTTTCGTCCACCTTTTCAAAGGTGGTAGGTGTCCAGAGGGCAAAGCCCTTGGTCGCTCTCCGCAGAGAGCGAAATACCCTAAACTAACAGCGAAAAGCTTGTTGTAACAGCGTAATCACTATCAAATCAAAAGGCGCAATTAACACGAATAAGGGTAAACGAAATATGAGAAATCAGTTTCGTGACCCTAAAAAGTGAATTGCGCCTATTCTATTTTCTTCAAACAAACTATTCTTGAAGCGAAAAACCACGAACGAAGTGAGTGATTTTTCGCTTCAACGCAGTATGAATGGCGGAAGTGAAATGAAATGGATACATCATTTGCAAACATTCATATATTCGGAATTTTTTTATTCTCTCATACATATCACATTGCCGCTCAAACGTTGTCGGCAAAAAATGCTTATCGCTTCGCTCTGCGCATTTTTTTGCCGAGGATAGTTTACTTTAGGAAAATAGGGATTGGCGCAATTCACATTTTTAGGTTTACGAAAATGATTTCTCACGTTCTGTTTTACTTTTTTGTGTGAATTGCGTCTTTTTGATTTGTTAGTGATTACGATATTGCAACAAAGCGTTATTTGTTAGTTTAGGGTATTTCGCTTCTGCGGAAGCGACAAGGGCGGCTCCTCGCCCCCTTGACCCCTCGCAAGCTGTGCTCAGCTTGACCAGCTGCTTGGCTTCGTATTTTTTTTACATTATTCTCCTTTACAACCGATATAAAGTATGTTATAATAGTCTAAATAGTGTAATAATTAAATAAAGGAGCATACTTAAAATGCCTGTAAAAATTGGAATGGTTTCTCTCGGCTGCAATAAGAATCAGGTCGATGCGGAGAGAATGTTGTATAAAATAAAAGAAGCAGGTTATCAGCTCGTTGCCGATGCAGCGCTGTCCGATATCGTCATCGTAAACACCTGCGGATTTATCGAAAGCGCAAAGCAGGAGGCTATCGAAACTATCCTCGAATTCGGCAAGCTCAAAGAAGAGGGCAGAATAAAGAAGATAATCGTAACGGGCTGTCTTGCCGAAAGATATAAAGAAGAGGTCGCCGAGCTTCTCCCAGAAGCCGATGCAGTTATAGGTCTTGGCTGCAATGATGATATCCTCAATGTTATCGACAAAGTTCTCGCAAACCAAAGACCGCTCGAATTCGCAAACAAGCTCTGTCTTCCTATGGAGGGCGGACGTGTTCAGACTACCCTGCCTTTCTATTCCTACCTCAAAGTCGCAGAGGGCTGCTCGAACTGCTGTACATACTGCGCGATCCCTGCAATAAGAGGAAAATACCGCAGTGTTCCTATGGAAAATCTTATTGAAGAAGCAAAAGGTCTTGCCGAACACGGCGTTAAGGAACTTAACATCATCGCTCAGGATTCCACACGTTATGGTGAAGACCTCTACGGCGAATGTAAGCTCCCCGAACTTCTTACCGAGCTTTGCAAGATTGAAAAGCTGAAATGGATAAGAATTCTTTACTGCTATCCCGAAAGAATTACCGACAAGCTTCTCGATGTTATCGCAAAAGAAGATAAGATAGTAAAATATATCGATGTACCCATTCAGCATTGCTGCGAGGATATCCTTAAAAAGATGAACCGCGAGGGCAATGAAGAATATCTCCGTGCGCTTATGACGAAAATTCGTGAAAAAGTTCCGAACGTCAC
Organism: uncultured Ruminococcus sp.; assembly: GCA_937926145.1. GTDB lineage: Bacteria > Bacillota > Clostridia > Oscillospirales > Ruminococcaceae > UMGS363. The sequence continues at coordinate 4,853 of CALANW010000139.1, forward strand.
TATCCGTACAACGCTCATCACGGGATTCCCGTCCGAAACCGAGGAGCAGTTCAATCAGCTCGCCGATTTCGTCAAGGATATGCGCTTCGACAGACTCGGCTGTTTCTCCTATTCTCAGGAAGAGGGCACAAAGGCTGCCGAAATGCCCGACCAGCTTGATGAGGAAACCAAGCAGCGCCGCGCCGATGTTATAATGGAACAGCAGCAGATAATTATGGCGCAGAACAACGAAAAAATGATAGGCAAAACTATCGAAGTCGTTACCGAGGGCTTTGACCGCTACGGCGAGTGCTACTTCGGAAGAAGCGCAGCAGATGCTCCCGATATTGACGGAAAAATTTTCTTCCGCTCACCCGAAAGAAAGCTCACATCGGGCAGCTTTGTAAAAGTTAAAATCACAGAAACGCTTGACTATGACCTGATTGGAGAGATCGAAAATGAATTTGCCGAATAAGCTCACCATTTTAAGAGTTATACTTGTACCGTTCTTCGTGTTCTTCCTGCTGACGGATTTTATCCCGTTCTCAAAGATAGCAGCGCTCGTAATTTTTATCGCCGCATCGGTAACGGACGCACTCGACGGACATATCGCAAGAAGCCGAAACCTCGTAACAACATTCGGAAAGTTCCTCGATCCGCTCGCGGATAAAGTCCTCGTGCTTTCGGCATTGATATGCTTCTGCAAGCTTGGCATAGTCGGCGCAGTCCCCGTAATAATCATAATGGCAAGAGAATTTATGGTTTCTGGTTTAAGACTTGTGACCGCGAACGAGGGCGTAGTAGTTGCAGCAGGAATATGGGGAAAGCTCAAAACTGCGTTCACACTCGTTGCGGAAGTAGTTATACTCTTTACCCTCTGCCTTAATATCGAATCAGGCTCAAATGCCGCAGCTGTTGTAAATGTTGTAAACCAGACATTGATATGGATAGCAACAGCGCTCACGATAATTTCTGGCGGAATTTATCTTAAAGGATACTGGAAATATATAGACGCAAGCAAGTGAGAATAAATTCGGAATTCGGAATTATTTTAGTTCCGCTTATTTATCGTGAAGCACCAAATTCCGTAGGGGCGGATTCCATATCCGACCGTTGGCAACACACAAAATTACGGCAATTTTCTGTAGAGGGACGGGTTTTCCGTTCCGAATCGCGTCAGCAATTTTCAACATATAAATTTTTTGTAAAAAAAAACGACCCTGTTTTCATCGGATAAAATCATTGGAAACAGGGTCATTTTGTTTGTAAAAATCTATAATCGCTGATGCGATTCATTACGGGAAACTGCATAGTGCAATAACATAGTTTACAGAATGTGCAGGGACATAGTTTACACAATTTGATTTTTAAAATCAAATTTATAGACGTTAATAAAGCGTTGATGCACATTATATGCTCGCGTATATGTGTTTGCTTTAGAAAAACAGAAAAAGCGGACGAAATTTTTATGCGCTTCGCGATGGTTTACCCAGCTGATCACACATTAAGCATTACGAATAACGCATTAATAATATGTCCTTTTGTGAAGAACAGTCGTATTTCACAAAAGGACAAAATTTATTACCCGATTTTTGGTTCAAATATCAATTGAAATGTTGACTTCAATTCGCTATAATAGTATTATTGCGTTTTGTAAATGAAACTATACTTTATATATTAAGGAGATTTGCTGTTATGAACAACATCAAGGTCGTAAAGTTCGGCGGAAGCTCACTCGCCGATTCCGCACAGTTCAGAAAGGTTGCCGCTATCATCAAGGGAGATGCGGACAGAAAGTTCGTTGTCGCTTCCGCACCGGGAAAGCGCTTCAAGGAAGACATCAAGATCACAGATATGCTCTATGCCTGCTACGAAAAGGCTGCAAAGGGCGAAAAGTTCGACAAGGAATTCGACGCTATCGAGCAGAGATACAACTCTATCATCAAAGACCTCGGTGTTGACATCGACCTTTCGGGCGAATACAACGAGATCAAGGACGCTTTCGCTCACAGAGCAGGACGTGACTTCGCAGCAAGTCGCGGCGAATACCTCAACAGCAAAGTTCTTGCAGCTTACATTGGCTATAACTTCGTTGACCCCGCAGGCTACATAAAGTTCAGCGAGGACGGCGCATTCGACCTCGATACAACTCAGGAGCTTCTCTCCGCAAAGCTTGCAGAGCTTGACAATGCCGTTGTCCCCGGCTTCTACGGCTCGATGCCTAACGATACTATCAAGACTTTCTCCAGAGGCGGCTCGGATATCACGGGCTCTATCGTTGCAAGAGCAGTAAATGCTGACCTTTACGAGAACTGGACTGACGTTTCGGGCTTCCTTATCTGCGACCCGAGAATCGTTGACGATCCCAAGACTATCAGAACTATCACATACAAGGAACTCCGTGAGCTTGCATATATGGGCGCAACAGTTCTCCACGAGGACGCTATCTTCCCCGTAAGAGCAGCAGGTATCCCTATCAATATCCGCAACACCAACGCCCCCGAGGACAGAGGAACAATGATCGTTTCCGAATCCGCTGAGATAAGCAAGTACGTTATCACAGGTATCGCAGGCAAGAAGGGCTTCACCGCTATCAATATCGAAAAGGATATGATGAACAGCGAACTCGGCTTCGGCAGAAACGTTCTCCGTGCGCTCGAAAAGAACGGCATCAGCTTTGAGAATATGCCCTGCGGAATCGATACAATGTCCGTACTCGTAAATACCGACAGCATTCTCGGCAAGGAAAAGAATATCATCGACGAGATAAACTACCGCGTACACCCCGATATCATCGAGATCGAAAGCAACCTCGCACTCATCGCAGTCGTTGGCCGCGGAATGAAGAAAGCAAGAGGTACAGCAGGCAAGATCTTCTCCGCACTCGCAGATGCAAGAGTAAACGTAAAGATGATAGATCAGGGTTCTTCCGAGCTCAACATCATCGTCGGCGTAAACGAAGAGGACTTTGAAGCAGCAGTAAAGGCTCTCTACGGTGCTTTTGTTACCGAATAATTTTGAGCTTAGCAATTATGTAAAAATGTAATAAAGTGCGGTCACGATATGATATTTCGTGACCGCACTTTTTATTTTGCATAAAAAATCGGACAGATCAACTGCCCGATTTTTTGATATATTTTCAATTACGCGTTCTTTACCTTGCGGCGGAGATTCTTTGCCTTGAAATCAAAGATAGATGCAAGAGCCGCTGTGCCGATGATAGTTGTGATACATTCGGCAAGCATATAAGATCCATTGTATGTGAGCGAGTAGATCCAAACATTCTGCCAGCCGCCTGCATAGTCGCCCCAGATAGTTACGCCCGAGATAAAGTGGCAGAGAAAACGAATTGCAGAGCCAACAGCTGCGCCTATGCCGATAGCAACGGGAGCTTTGAGCTTCGAGTTGGAGAAAAGTGCGCCGCCGAAGCCGAGTGCTGTAAATGCGATGAGGTAATCCATAAGGATAAGTATAAGGTATGCGACAATGCCGCTTACATAAGCGAAGTTTCCGAGTCCCTGAAGAAGCATCTGGAGCAGACCGTAAACCAAACCTGTTCCAAGTCCCCATTTATAGCCGTGGCGGTAGCCGATTATAACTATCGGAACTTGGCTGAACGCCGTTATTGAGCCGCCCATAGGGAGGGTGTAAACTGTTATGTAGGACAATGCCGTTGCGAGAGCAAGCATTATCGCACATTCCGTAAGCTTTTGTGTTTTTGAGATCTCCATTTTCTTTTTCCTTTCCATAATCAAAAAATTCGTTAAAAAATGCGCCCGAGGTTCGGACGCAGCTATGGTATAAAATTTCTCAGCATATCATATAAAAAAGGTTCTCCAAAATAAATTGAAGAACCCTTTTCAAACGCGCAAAACGGCGCAATTACAGACTTGCTGTCAATTCCTACGTCGGCATTATCCGAATCAGGTTCATGGGTCGAGGTCGAACCTCCTCTCAGCAGCCGCACAAAAGCGGTCTTAAGCTCCCCAATATTCAATTTTTAAACTGTGTGTTATTATAGCACTATTTTTGTTGGTTGTCAAGTGAGCTTTTCAAAATCTTCCCTGCCGTGCTTGCAAACGGGACAAACGAAATCATCGGGCAGTTCTTCACCCTCGTAGATATAACCGCAGACCTTGCAGACCCAACCGCTCTTCTTTTCGGCAGTCTGCGCAGGCTTCGGCTTGACGTTCTGCTGATAATATTCATAAGTCATCGAGGGCTTGTCCGAGAGAACTTCGCCGCCGGTCATTTCGGCAATGAACATCGTGTGCGTTCCGAGGTCGATCTCGTTCACAACTTTTCCCGAGAGAAAAGCGTTCGCACCGCTCTTTACATAGATAACGCCGTTGTCGGCATAGCAGGGCGAAAATTTATACGAATCGGGTGTGCCGAACTTCTGCGCATTTCTTCCGCTCTGAAAGCCGAAGTGCCTGAAAAGCGAGAAATCAGCCGAGGTGTCAATGACCGAAACGTTGAAAACACCCGTCGCTTTTATCATATCATGGGTAAGATTGGCTTTGTTTACGGTGACGGATATCTGCATCGGCGAGCTTGTGAGCTGTGAAAGCGTGTTGATGATGCAGCCGTTGTCTTTGTCCCCCTGCGAAGCGGTGAGAACGTAAAGTCCGTAGGAAATTTTATATACTGATTTAGTGTCCATAAAAATACCTCCAAGTTGTATTTGATTAATTATATCATATTATACCAATTTAGTCAAGGATTATTTCCAACTGTACGAAAAATTACCCTTCAAACGGTATTTTTGTTTTTTTTGCTATACTTTTTTGGCTTTATATGATATAATATTATTGACAAAAAACGCTTTTGATGCTATAATAACAGCACAGACGTTCGATTTTTTGATTGAAAGGCGGAATTTTCCAATGGCAGAAAAGAAGAAGACCGAATCCTCCAAGGATTCTATAAATAAACCCAAAAATGCGGAAGAAAAGAAAAAGGCTCTCGAAGCCGCTATCGCTCACCTTGAAAAGCAGTATGGCTCGGGTGCGGTAATGCGCCTCGGACAGTCGCCGCAGTTTGAAGTCGATGCTATCCCGACAGGTTCGCTCACGCTTGATCTTGCGCTCGGCATCGGCGGCGTTCCAAAGGGAAGAATTGTCGAGATATACGGACCCGAAAGCTCGGGTAAAACTACCGTTGCGCTCCAGATCGTTGCTGAATCACAGAAGCAGGGCGGAACAGCCGCTTTCATCGACGTTGAACACGCACTTGACCCTGTTTATGCAAAGGCTCTCGGCGTAAACATCGATGAAATGCTCGTTTCCCAGCCTGACAGCGGCGAGCAGGCTCTCGAAATTGCCGAAGCTCTCGTTCGTTCGGGAGCTATCGACTGCATCGTTATCGACTCGGTTGCGGCAATGGTAACAAAGGCTGAAATTGACGGCGAAATGGGCGACAACCACGTTGGTCTGCTCGCACGTCTTATGTCGCAGGCGATGAGAAAGCTCACATCGGTAATCTCAAAAACGAACTGCGTTGCGATTTTCATCAATCAGGTTCGTGAAAAGATAGGCGTAATGTACGGCAACCCCGAAGTCACAACGGGCGGACGTGCGCTCAAGTTCTACAGCTCTGTCCGCATCGAAGTCCGCAAGGGCGAAGCAATAAAGGTGAACGGCGAAGTCATCGGCGCACGCACAAAATGTAAGGTCGTAAAGAACAAGGTCGCTCCCCCGTTCAAGGACTGTGAGTTCGATCTGATGTTCGGCAAGGGCATCTCCCGTGTCGGTGAGATAGTCGATCTTGCCGTTGACCTCGATATCATCAAAAAGAGCGGCGCTTGGTTCGCATACGGCGAGGGAAAGATCGGTCAGGGACGTGACAACGCAAAGGAATACCTCACCAACAATCCTGCCGTTATGAAAGAGATCGAAGATAAGATAAAAGCCGAACTTGCAAGCAGGAACAAGGAAGAGGAAGAACAGCCCAAGACCGAGGAAAAGCCTGCCGAAGAAACGATCGACGTTATGGCTGAAGCGGAAAAGATCAGCAAGGCTGCAAGCACAAAGAAGAAAACAGACCCTGCCGCCGATACCTCCACCGAGGACGATAACTTCGACGAATTTACACCCGTGAACTGATGAGAATAACGGAACTTTCACCCTATAAGGGCACGACTTGGCAGATAACGACCGAAAGCGGCGGAAAAATTTTTATCGGGCAGAAAACCGTCGAAAAAATGAACCTTAAAAAAGGAATGGAACTGCCCGATTCCGCGATTGAAAGCATAAAGGAAGAGGATCTTGAACGCAAGTCAAGAGAGAGGGCAATGTATCTGCTATCGGGGCGTGACTACGGCTTTGTCGAGCTTTTCCGAAAGCTTGAAAAGACCTACCCGAAAGAGATGTGCCTGCGGACGTGCAAATTAATGGCGGAAAAAGGTCTTGTCAACGACAGAGAATACGCATTCCGTCTGGGAAAACAGCTTTTCGAGATAAAAAAGGAAAGCGCTGTCGCAGTACGCTATAAGCTGACGCAAAAAGGCATACCGAAAGATATAATCAGCGAGGTAATCGATGCCTACTGCGAAGATGATGAAGCGGTAAAAGACAGAATAAAAGCGCTTGTCGAAAAGAAGTACAAGCGCTATCTCACGGACGAAGCTGGAGTGCGGAAAGTAAAAAACGCCCTCGCGCGGCTCGGATACGGATATTCGGATATCAATTCGGCGCTGAAGGAATTTGATAACGAAGGGCAATATTAATGCGTAATTCGTAATTTGTAATGCGTAATCAGTTGGGTAAACCACCGCGAAGCGCATAAAGTTTAGGTCAAGCCTTTTCAAAGGCTTGCAGGGGTCAAGGGGACGGAGTCCCTTGTCGCTCTCGCAAGAGCGAAATACCCTAAACTTTAGCTAAAGGCATTATTGCAATAGAAAAATATCTAACAGTTAAAAAGGCGCAATTCACATCAAAAAGGTAAAACGAATATGAGAGATCATTTTCGTGAACCTAAAAAGTGAATTGCGCCTATTCTATTTTCTTCAAACAAACTATCCTTGAAGCTTAAATATACGAACGAAGTGAGTGTGTTTAAGCTTCAACGCTGTGTGAACAGCTATGAGTATAATTGAAGTTTTAACTTTAGGGATACTTATCTGCAATATCATTCAGTTCGGGAGCGACCGTCTATCGGTGTGCTCTCTTTATATTTATATTCCGCTCTTTTCAAAATATATCAAAAGCATTTTTTATTTTATCCCCGAAAACAGCTTGAGCGTGTTTTCCATGGTCTGCTCCGCAACTGCCTCGGGCGAGATGCCTTTGACCTCGGCAATTTTGTCGATAACATTCACTATCATACTGCTGTCGCAGCGCTTTCCTCTGTTCGGCTCGGGTGCCATATAGGGACAGTCGGTTTCGAGCATAAGCCTGTCGAGAGGGACAACTTTTAGCGCTTCGATCGCTTTGCGCGCATTTTTGAATGTGAGAACGCCCGTGAAGCTTATGTTCATTCCGAGTTTGAGCACCTGCTTTGCCGTTTCTGCCGAACCCGAGAAGCAGTGCATAACGCCGCTGACCTCTCCCCTTTTGCCGAGAATATTCATTGTGTCCTCGGTCGCATCGCGCGAGTGGATAACCACTGGCAAGTCCATTTCTTTTGCAAGGTCAAGCTGTTCCTCAAAAAAGCGTATCTGCATCTCGCGGTCATAACCCTCAAAATGATAGTCAAGACCTATCTCGCCGATAGCAACGACTTTTTCATACTCCGCAAGCCTGCGAATTTTTTCAAGGTAATCACTCGGCGCACCCGAAGCGTCCTCGGGGTGTATTCCTACCGCCGCATAGACGAACGGATACTTCTTCGCAAGCTCAACGGAAAACTCCGAGCGTTCCATTGAACAGCCTATGTTTACGATATTCCGAACGCCGTTTTCATGAAGCTTAGGGAGCAGTTCGTCACGGTCAGCATCGAACTGCTCATCATCATAATGTGCGTGTGAGTCAATATATGTCAGCATTTTAGTTCTCCTTTGCTTTTTCAATTATTTTTTCATAGTCAAGCTCTTTTGCAAAAGGTATCTCGAACGGGTCATTGTAACGCATTATGCGTTCATTTACAGCATAGCCTTTCAGCCCGTCAAAGCTTTGGAATTCGCCGTTTTCGTCCTTTATAAAGGTTTTGCCGTATTGCTCGATATTATACAAAGAGTAGAAATAATTGCCTATAATACAAATATTAAAGTCTGCAAAATAAGCCTTTTCATCAGCATCAAGCGGCAGCTTTTCAAATATTTCGTCACGCTCCTCACGGGAAACCGTCACAGCCTCGGGGGTCACATACCCCTTTATTTCATCGTCCCATACGATAAGCCAAGCATTTGAAGCCTGTGCCATTGTCTGAATAAGAAACGTCCCGTCAAGAATTTCATATTTGCGGAACTCACGGAGTTCAAACTCAAATTCGCCGTCATAATAGCTGAAATAATCTGCGCAGGATGAGTTGTTGCTCACGCCGCCATCAACCACAAACTGCGCAAAGCTCCCATAATTGAGGATATAAAAGTCTGCATTTGCCGCATATTTTTGACTTATTGTATAAAAATTGCCATTATCTCCGCAGAGTACAACATCACAAGGCGTATTCGGGTCAACCGCACCCCAAACATTCTGCACCATTTCCTCGTCATTATTGTCAAAATCGGGTTCAAAGCTGAACAGAAACGCATACTCGTCCGAACCGTTCCCGTCAAGGTCGAAAGCCATCACCTTTGAACAGCAGACAGCAATCGCAGGCTCTCGGTCGGGCAGGCGGCTTTTGACCTCATCGTAAAGTTCGGTATAGACCTCGGAGGAAAGCAATGCTTCCTTTGCACTTTCAATAAGAGCCTTGTCGGCAAAGTCCTCCGCAGAAACAAGCCCCGTCTGCTCATATCCGCAGGAGAAAAACGGCGTATCGTCCGAAATTTCAGCGTATGTGCGGTCGGCTTTCCTGCTTTCTTCAAGCTCATAAAGCGTTGCAGTCTCGGCAGTTGTTATAATTGTGGTTTCAACCATTTCGACAGTCGTTTCATCCGCCGAAACAGCTTCGGAAACGGCTTCGGACGAAACTGCGGCTGTAATGTCCGTCCGAACATTTTCATCGGTCTGATCTGCACAGGCGGCAAGGCAGATCGCAAGCACCACCGCAGGGATCATCTTTTTTAATTTCATAGCAGTTCCTTTCATAGCCAATTTTTTTGATCTGCAAGCGCACGGCTGAAATTTTCATATTTTTTCATATAATAAGACCCCATCTCTGTCAATTTCGGCTTTTAATTCATCTGATATCCCTTTATCAAGATCAACAACGTCAAACATAAGAAGTGTCCACGCCTTTTCTTCAAGGTCATAATAAAAATCAACAGCGTTTCCGCCGCTTACCGCAAGGTCAATATCGCTTCTTTCGGAATTTTGGCATCTTGCTCTTGAACCGAAAAGAATTACTTTTTTTATGCCGTTTTCCTTTGCAAGTCTGATTATATCTTCTTCAACTCTTTTTCCAAGGTCATATTTCAAAGCAGGACACCTCCGTAAGAATAGTTTATACTATCAACTTTGCCCTATACTGTAAAATTGACATATCTTACCATAGAGTACAGGTCGCCCGTCCTGTTTTTTGAACGGTATTTGTGACAGCGGGACGGGAAACCCGTCCCCTACATTAAAATATAGTGGTTATGACGATAAAAACAAATATTATACTATCATTCTATCATTTTTGCCCGATGCTGTCAATTATTAATGGAAGTATTGACTTTAATACCCGTTTTATGTCATTTTGCAAAGTTTTTGACCGCCTTAATCGTTTGAAATTGTGAACTTTTTTGATACCCCCTTGAAATGTCTGTGTGAAAATGATACAATTGAAATAACAATGAAGAAACGATTACAAGGCAATTTTATCCAAAGGGGTGCCTTTGCGTTTTTTCAGAAAAATGTAAAAATATTAAGATTTCAAAGGAGCGTGTTCCCATGAACTACGGACATTTTGACCTTGCAAATAAGGAATATGTCATCACAAATCCAGAAACTCCCGCACCTTGGGCGAACTACCTCGGTTCTCCCGAATACGGCGCTATCATCTCCAACAACGCAGGCGGTTACAGCTTCGTAAAGAGCGGCGCTAACGGTCGTGTTATCCGTTACCGTTTCAACTCCGTTGCAGTTGACCAGCCGGGACGTTATGTTTACATCAAGGACGGCGAAACAGGCGAATACTGGTCTGCTTCCTGGGCGCCTGTATGCAAGGATCTCGCTGAATTCAAGAGCGAATGCCGTCACGGTACTGCTTACACAGTTATCACTTCCGAATACAAGGGTATCAAGTCCGAAGTTACATACTATGTTCCAAAGGACGCTACTTATGAAGTATGGGCTGCCAAGATCACAAACACTGACAGCAAGCCGAGAAAGCTTTCCGTTACAGGCTACTGCGAATTCGTAAACGACAACAACTACGAGCAGGATCAGGTAAACCTCCAGTACACACTCTTCATCACACGCACCTACTTCAAGGATAACTTTATCCTCCAGAAGCAGAACGAGATCTTCAAGAATCCTAACAACGAGCGTTTCCTCGGCGTTGCCAAGGCTAAGGTAGATGCTTACTGCGGCGACCGTGATTCTTTCGTTGGTTCATACAGAAGCTATGCAAATCCTAAGGGCATCGAAGACGGTCTTAAGGGTCAGCTCAACTACAACACAAACTCCTGCGGCGCACTCCAGAGCGACATCGTTCTTCAGCCGGGCGAAACAAAGGAACTCACTTATGTTCTCGGTCAGAAGCCCGAAGCTGTTGCTAAGGAAATTATCGCTAAGTACGAAAAGGCTGGCGTTGTTGAGGCTGAAGTTGAGGAACTCAAGAACTACTGGCACGAAAAGCTCGGCAACCTTCAGGTAAATACTCCCGATGCCGACTTCAACAATATGGTAAACGTTTGGAACGCATACAACTGCTTCATCACATTCATCTGGTCAAGAGCAGCTTCATTCCAGTACTGCGGACTCAGAAACGGCTTCGGCTACCGTGATACCGTTCAGGATATCCAGGGTATCATTCACCTTGCTCCCGAAATGGCTAAGAAGCAGATCGAATTTATGCTTTCCGCACAGGTTACAAACGGCGCAGGACTTCCGCTCGTTAAATACACTCATAACGCAGGTCACGAAAATCACCCTGACGAGAACGATGAGAACACAGCTTACGCTAAGGAAACAGGACACCCCTCTTACCGTGCTGACGATGCTCTTTGGCTCTTCCCGACAATTTACAAGTACATCTCCGAAAGCGGCGACATCGCATTCCTCGATGAAGAAATTTTCTACGCTAATGACGAAGAAAAGGGTACAGTTTACGACCACCTTAAGAGAGCTATCATGTTCTCGATGAACCACCTCGGCAACCACGGTATGCCTGCAGGTCTTCACGCTGACTGGAACGACTGTCTCCGTCTTGGCAAGAAGGGCGAATCCACATTCGTTGCTTTCCAGCTCGTATATGCAGTTAAGATCCTCCGTGAATATGCAGTTCTCAAGAACGATGCTGACTACATCAAGCAGCTCGATGATATCAAGGCTAAGCTCGACGAAATTCTCGCAGCTTGCTGGAACGAGGACAGGTGGATCAGAGGTTACAAGGAAGACGGCGCTGTTATCGGTCAGAGAACAGACCCCGAAGCAAATATGTGGCTCAATCCGCAGTCATGGTCCGTTATCTCCGGCTTTGCAAGCAAGGAGCAGGCTGAAAAGGCTATGGACAGCGTTGAAAGAGAACTCAACACTCCTTACGGCGCAATGGTAATGTATCCTCCTTATGTTGAACACGGCTTCAACGGCGCACTTATGCAGTGCTTCAACAAGTGCACAAAGGAAAATGCAGGTATCTTCTCTCAGCCACAGGGCTGGCTCATTCTTGCAGAATCCCTCCTCGGTCACGGCAACCGTGCTTATAAGTATTGGAAGGAAGCTGCTCCTGCAACATATAACGACAATGCAGACCACAGATGCCTCGAACCATACGTTTACGGTCAGTTCGTAGAGGGCAAGGACAGCCCATTCGCAGGCCGTGCACACGTTCATTGGCTCACAGGTACAGCATCCACAGTAATGGTAGGTACAGTTGAGGGTATCCTCGGTATGCGTCCGAACGCAGAGGGACTTGTAGTTAATCCTTCAATTCCTTCCGAATGGAAGTCTTACACAGTAGAAAAGACATTCAGAGGAAAGAAACTCAATATGACCTTCAACAATCCTAACGGCGCAGAAAGCGGCGTAGCAAGCGTAGTTCTCAACGGCGAAAAGCTCGAGGGCAACCTTATCCCTGCTGCAAAGCTTAAGGACGTTAACGAAGTTGTTGTTACACTCGGCTGATTTTCAATGCGTAATTCGTAATGCTTAATGCGGAATTATTTATACTCCGTTAGTTTGTAATGAAAATCGTAGGGGCAGATTCTATATCCGCCCCTATGTAAACCCTATATTTACAGCAAATTTTCTGTAGGTGACGGGTTTCCCGTCCTGCGCCGCAAGGCGTTTTCTGACGAATTTGGAATTATTTGTGTTCCGCAAATTACCGCAAAATGACAGATTTCCTATCCTATACCGCAAAGTGTTTAGTATAAAAATAAACGAACGACCCTGTTTTCAACGGTTTTTATCCGATGAAAACAGGGTCGTTTTGTTTGCGAAAAATTTATATACTGAAAATCGCTTCGCGATTCGGGACGGGAAAACCGTCCCCTACAGAAAATTGCCGTAATTTTGTGTGTTGCCAACGGTCGGATATGGAATCCGCCCCTACGGAATTTTGTGCTTCGCGATAAATCAGCGGAACTAAAATAATTCCGAATTCCGCATTCCGAATTCCGAATTTAATTTAGATCTGTGCCGAGTAGTTCGGAGCTTCCTTAGTGATATAAATATCATGTGGGTGAGATTCACGAAGACCTGCGCCCGTGATCTTGACGAACTGAGCCTTTTCGTGAAGCTTTTCAATGGTTTCACAGCCTGTGTAACCCATACCCGAACGGATACCGCCGATAAGCTGGAAGATAGTGTCGGAAACAGGTCCCTTGTAAGGTACACGTCCTTCAACGCCCTCAGGAACAAGCTTTCTTGCGTTCTCCTGGAAATATCTGTCCTTTGAGCCGCAAGCCATTGCGCCAAGTGAACCCATTCCACGGTAAACCTTGAACTGTCTGCCCTGATAAATTTCTGTATCTCCCGGAGATTCCTCACAGCCTGCAAGGAGTGAGCCGAGCATTACGACATTCGCACCTGCTGCGAGAGCCTTTACGATATCGCCCGAATACTTGATACCGCCGTCTGCGATAACGGGGATGCCGTGCTTAGCTGCTGCGCAAGCTGCATCGTAGATTGCTGTGATCTGCGGAACACCGATACCTGCAACAACTCGCGTTGTACAGATAGAGCCGGGTCCGATACCTACCTTTACGCAGTCAGCGCCGGCTTCGATAAGAGCTTCTGCTGCTTCTGCCGTTGCAATGTTGCCTGCGATAACGGGAGTGTTCGGGAATGCTTTCTTAACTTCGCGAACTGCGTTAACGATGTTGATATTATGACCGTGAGCGGAGTCGAGAACGAGTACATCGACCTGAGCATCAACAAGAGCTTCTGCTCTTTCCATCATATTTGCCGCAACGCCGATAGCAGCGCCGCAGAGGAGTCTGCCGGCCTTATCTCTTGCGGAGTTCGGGTACTGGACAGCCTTTTCAATATCCTTGATAGTGATAAGTCCCTTTAAAATGCCGTTTTCATCAACGATAGGAAGCTTTTCGATCTTATGCTGCATAAGGATCTTCTGTGCGCCCTTGAGGTCTGTTCCTACGGGGGCGGTAACAAGGTTTTCCTTTGTCATAACTTCCTTGATAGGAGTTGAATAATCGGAGAGGAAGCGGAGATCTCTGTTTGTGAGGATTCCGACAAGCTTGCCCTTTTCATCAACTATAGGAACGCCCGAAATTCTGTATTTGCCCATAAGTTCATCGGCTTCGGAAACGAGCTTGTCCGCTGTGAGCGAGAAAGGATTAACGATAACGCCGTTTTCGGAACGCTTTACCTTATCGACTTCATCTGCCTGCTTTTCGATAGACATATTCTTGTGGATAACGCCGATGCCGCCTTCACGGGCAATAGCGATAGCCATATTCGCTTCGGTTACGGTATCCATAGCGGAAGTGATGATAGGAGTGTTAAGATAGATGTCACCTGCAAGACGGGTTTTAAGGCTTACCATATTTGGTGTGCAGTTGGATTCAGCAGGGATAAGAAGTACGTCGTCAAAGGTCAGTCCTTCTTTGACGAACTTTTTGGACATATCGGTTTCAAGCATGAAAAGATCCTCCTTTTAAATTCGTTAATTATATATTTTATTTAGTTTACTACTTTATCGGCGCAAGGTCAAGTGCATTTTTGTTAAATCGTGTGTAGAATTTTGTCCACGGGTGACGGAATTTTTTGTGCAAGCTGTTATGCAAGGCTAATCAACGGCAGAAAAATACCTCAAAACAACGCATTTACGATGATTTTACTTCGTTGTGTTAATATATTTCACAGCGAAAATTTATCACCCTGAAATGTCCCTCTGCGTGCGAATTCAAGGTCGATGCTGTTCATAACGCGCTTTTTGTCAAGCGTCCACCGCGGTGCGATGAGGTCGGATTTCGCACCGTCCCCCGTTATTCGCTCGATAATAGTTTCGGGCGGCATCATTTCTATCTGATCGCAGACGAGCGAAGCGTATTCCTCGGCAGAAAGAAGCGGAAACGGCGTGCGCTCATATTCCTCTGCAAGCTTTGTCCCCTTTATTATGTGGAGCATATGAATCTTTAATGCGTGTGGACGAAGCGAAGCCGCCGCTTTTGCAGTTTCGAGCATCATTTCACGGCTCTCATCGGGCAGACCGTCAATAATGTGAACGCAGACGTTTATCCCGCGCGAAGCAAGCATCTCATATCCCCGCAGAAAGTCAGCATAGCTGTGACAGCGGTTCAAACGCTCGGCGGTTTTGTCAAAAATCGTCTGCAAGCCAAGTTCAACAACAAGGTAAGTCCGCTTTGAAAGCTCCTCAAGATAATCAGCCGCTTCATCGGAAATGCAGTCGGGGCGCGTTGAAACAGCCAGTCCGACAGTGTTCGGCAGGGTCAGAGCCTTTTCAAATAAACAGCGAAGCTTTTCGATGCTCCCGTAAGTGTTCGTGTTCGCCTGAAAATACGGAATGTAAAGCGGTTCGCCCCACTTTTTGATAAGCTTTGAGCGAACCTCGTCGAACTGTACCTCAATCGGAACGCTTGGGTCGCCGCCGAAGTCACCACTCCCCGAAGCCGAGCAGAACGTGCAGCCGCCAACACCCTTTGAACCGTCACGGTTCGGGCAGGTGAAATTTCCGTTGAGCGAAACCTTGACAGCCTTTCTGCCGAAGCGTTTTTTCAGATAGTAGCTCTGCGTGTGGTAATGTTTGTTTGTATCGGAATAAATGAAATCTGACATTTTTGGTTTACCTTTGCTTTTTTCTTAATTATAAAGGCATTTTATTGAAAAGTCAACGGGATAGTGTGCGCTTGGTTTCGGAAAAATAAAATGCAGTCCATGAACTGCATACAGACTATTGAAGAAGCGTATTATTGAAAAAAGTTGCACAAATTTCAAAGCAGAGTTTACGTCCACGCTTTTCAAAGGGTGGTGGGTGTC
>CALANW010000140.1 GCA_937926145.1 uncultured Ruminococcus sp.
GAATTTTCCTAAAAGACTTTTATTTCCGCCTCTTCTTATAACACTATATTATATTTTACATCTTTTCGGGGCAAAAGTCAATCGTAAAAAGTTTATTTTACATATTTTGGATACTTATTATGTTAATATATTGTGAATTATTCAAAAAGTATTTGCAAACTGCAACTTTTTTTGCTATAATTAATATAGTATTATCTTTACGGAGGAATCTGAAATGGAAGACAATAACGGAATTCTCAGCAACGACCTTCCCTGGCTGATTTTTTCACTCAATGGTTTTACATACGCTATCAACACGGAATTTGTTACGGGAATACTTGTTCCGCCCGATAATTTAACACCCGTTCCCGATGCGCCGACTGAATACCGTGGCATCGTTGACATTCGCGGTGAAGTCTACCCTGTTATCGATATGAGAAGCTTATTCGGTTATCAATCGCTTGAAAAGGAATGTGCCGATTTCACAGCCATGCTTGATGCCCGTGAGCAGGATCATCTCAACTGGGCGAATGAGTTAAAACACTGCGTTGAAGCTGATATCGATTTTACGCTCACAACCAACCCTCACAAATGCGAATTCGGCAAATGGTATGACGAATTCAAGAAAAACCCTCACAATGCCGACTTTTCCCTCCACAAGATCGAGAAGCCGCACGAGGAGCTTCATCACACCGCCGAAAAGATCGCAGAGATACGCAAGCGTCCCGATTCACCCGACAAGACCCGCAAGCTCACGGAGCTTATGAATATGGTCTTTGACGAATATGTCCCCGAAATAGTCAACATCATTGACGAATCAAAGCGCCGCTACAAGACGTTTTTCCGTGAAACTATGGTCACATTCAACTCTGCGGCAGGAAATGTCGCTATAGTTGTGGACAAGGTTCTTGCTGTTGACAGGATAACTCCCGTAAGCGGCAGAAAAAATATGGACAGAATATTCGCATCACCTTTTTTCACGGGTGTTGCACGAAACAATCGGGTTAATGATGATATTCTTGTAATTGATGACAAAAAGATAATTGCAAAGTCCGAACACGATATACCAAGCGAAACCTCAAGTGAAAAGTAACAAAAGCGCTGAAATTGCTGCACAAACGAGCAGTTTCAGCGCTTATTTTTATATTAAGACACAAAAAGCGTCGGACATTTCTGCCCGACGCTGATTTTTCTATAAAGCTTAGCCCATTACAGCGACAACTTCGTGTGTGCCGTCTGCGAATACAGGGAGGATATTGCCTTCGATAGCCTTGCCGTCAACGGTGATAGACTTGATACCCTTTGAAACGTGGTTCGGGTTCTCAACCTTTACGTTGTAAACAGCATTTCTGAAGCTTCTGGAAACCTCATAGCCGTCCCAAGCCTTAGGAATGGAAGGATCGATCTTCAATCCGCTGTAGTCAGGGATAATTCCGAGGATATACTGCGAAATTGCAACGAAGTTCCAAGCTGCTGTACCTGTGAGCCAGCTGTTCTTTGCTTCGCCGAAGCGCTTAGCGTCCTTACCTGCAACCATCTGTGCATAAACATAAGGTTCGGTTCTGTGGAGCTGCTCATCCTCCTGATATGCAGGAGCGATTCTTGTATAGTAATCGAATGCTCTGTCGCCCATGCCTGCGTAAGCAGCAGCACACATGATCCAAGCATTGTTATGGCAGAAGATACCTGCGTTTTCCTTATATCCGCCGGGATATGTGGAGATCTCGCCGTATTCAACGACATACTTTGTGAATGCAGGGTTGTTAAGAACAAGACCGTGCTTTGTGCCGAGGTACTTGTCGATGCTGTCCATTGTCTTTTCGGTGAATTCCTTGCCGCCGATATCGGACATTACGCAGAAGCCCTGAGGTTCGATAAAGATCTTGCCCTCGTCATTCTCATGCGAGCCGACCTTCTTGCCGTATGCATCGTAAGCACGGAGGAACCAGTCGCCGTCCCAGCCGAAGTCAATGATAGCCTGCTTCATCTTTTCGATCTCAGCCTTTGCCTTGTCAGCTTCTTCGGTCTGACCCTTAAGACGGCAGAGCTTTTCATACTCAGGTCCGATATATGTAAACATACCTGCGATCATTACGGATTCAGCTGTCTGCTCGTTAAGAGGTTCGCCCGTTTCGGGGTTAACTTCCTTAGCGATGTTGGAAGCTGTGTTCTGGAAGCTTTCACCCGGAACTCTGGAGAAGCAGTTGAGGTTAAGGCAGTCGTTCCAGTCAGCACGTCCGATAAGAGGAAGTCCGTGAGGACCCTTGTTGTTTACAACGTGGTAGAACGATCTCTTGAGGTGGTCGAGAAGCGGCTGTGCAAGAGCAGGATCGTTCTTGTAGTCAACCATTTCATCGAGGATTCCGAGGTCGCCGGTTTCCTTGATATATGCTGCTGTGGAGAGGATCATCCAAAGTGGGTCATCGTTGAAGTTTGTGCCTGCAGCATCGTTGCCCTTCTTTGTAAGTGGCTGATACTGGTGGTAGTTGCCGCCGTCTTCGAGCTGTGTAGCTGCGATATCGAGGATTCTCTCTCTTGCGCGTTCAGGGATCTGGTGAACGAAGCCGAGGAGGTCCTGGTTGGAATCACGGAAGCCCATTCCTCTGCCGATGCCGCTCTCAAAGTAGGAAGCGGAACGTGAGAGGTTGAATGTTACCATACACTGGTACTGATTCCAGATGTTGACCTGTCTGTTGAGCTTTTCATCAGGCGATCTGAGGTTGTACTTAGCAAGGAGGTCTTCCCAAGTCTTAGCAAGCTCTGCAAATGCAGCGTCAACCTTTTCTGCTGTATCTAACTTAGCCATCATTTCATAAGCCTTGGACTTATTCATTGTGCCGTCAGCGTTGAACTTCTGATCGTAAGGATTCTCAACATAGCCGAGAATGAAAACGAGTGTCTTCTCCTCGCCTGCTGCGAGAGTGATCTCCTTATAATGCGAAGCAACGGGTGACCAGCCGTCAGCAACAGAGTTCTTGGGAGCGCCGTCGAGAACAGTCTGAGGATTGTGGAAATCGTTGTAGATGCTGCCCATAAATGTTTCACGGTCAGTATCGAAGCCGTCAACAGTGTCGTTTACAGCATAGAAAGCGAAGTGGTTTCTTCTTTCCTTGTATTCTGTCTTGTGGTAGATAACAGCGCCGTTCTTTTCGAGTTCAACTTCACCTGTGTTGAAGTTACGCTGGAAGTTTGTACTGTCGTCGTTTGCGTCCCAAAGACACCATTCGATAAATGAGAAGAGCTTGAAAGACTTAGCAGCGCCGCTTTCGTTCTTGAGAACGAGCTTCTGAACTTCGCCTGTGAAATTCTGAGGAACGAAGAAAGTAACTTCTGCGGAAAGTCCGTTCTTCTTGCCTGTGATCTTTGTATAGCCCATACCGTGGCGGCACTCGTATGAATCAAGGTCTGTCTTTACAGGAGCCCAACCCGGGTTCCAGACAGTACCGTTATCGTTGATGTAGAAATAACGTCCGCCTGCATCTGCGGGAACGTTGTTGTAGCGGTAACGTGTGATTCTTGCAAGACGAGCGTCCTTATAGAAATCATAACCGCCTGCGGTATTGGAAATAAGTCCGAAAAAGTCCTGAGTTCCAAGGTAGTTTATCCAAGGATAAGGAGTTTTTGGAGAGTTAATGACATATTCTTTGTTCTTGTCATCATAGAAACCGTATTTCATTCAACTAACCTCACTTAAATTTTTATTGATACACTTTTCCCAAAGCATATCATTGATACAATTTTACCATATTAAACGTTTAATATCAATAGGATTTTTGAATCCATAATATAAAATTATTTCTCATTTTCTTATGCAATTTTAACAAACTGATTTTTATACTTTAATTTTTTAAGCGCAAGTACCTGTAAAGCTTTTGGCTTTTACACAAAGAAAATGCGCAGTTCACACCAATTTGAACTGCGCTGAAATTTACCAAGTCCATTCGGACATAAAACGCGTTATCTTTCCTGCAACGCCGCCGTCAGCAGATTTTTTCTTCTGCTCATTAACAGCACCAACTGCGATAAGGATAATTCCTGCCGCGAGAAGATACACCCACCAAGCAGGACTTCCCCACAGCTTTATGCTCATAAATATCGCCGAGGTCACGATAACTGCCGCACTGAGCACGAACCAGCGCTTCATCTTGACGAAGAACGAAACCGCAAGTATCACAAACGCGCTTATCATAACTATGAGGGCATTGACGATAGTGCCGCTGAGGGCATGGAAGAAAAGTAATGCATATACTATTATATATGTAACAAATGTGAGGATATCAATATGCTTTTTGTCCCATTTGAGCAGGCGAAGCGCCGCAATGTAAAGCAGTATCGGAACGATGTTTATCTCGAGAGCATAACCCTCGGGCAGTTTCCAAAACGGCTGTGTCCACCACGCGATAACGGGAACAATCATCGCAATAGATGTTATGATTCGGTTTGATAGCGGCTTATTTTCTTTTCGCAGGAATGAAACGATAACCACACCCGTGAGGAGCAGACCGAGCCACTCCGAAATTTCGCCGTCTGCATACGAAAAGTACGCTGCAAGACCGATGAGCCTTGAAAATGCAAAGCCGTCACAATCCTTGCGTGATTTTTCAAAAACGCTTTTTCTGTAGAATAAGAAGCTTGCGCCGACCGACAGAGCTATCATTGCCGCTATCGATGAACCAAGCACAACATTTGAATTGCCGGCAAAGACATTTTGCATCTGACCTGCCACTGCAAAATATGCTGCCGCAAGCGGTGGTACAAGGAGCGCCGAGCCGAATGTCATAATGCCGCTCGTAACGGTCATCGCAAATACAATTACTGCACCTGCAACAACAGAAGCGCTTACTTCGCTCGCCGAGGCAATTGCGCAGAGCAGAGCGAACGATATGAAATCAAGGCAAAGGAACGTGAACTTTCGGCAGTAATTTATCAATTCGCTGTGCGGAGCAAAGAGGAGCGATGCAAAAAGCACTGATGCAAATCCGCCTGCTGCAATAAGTTCGGCTTCCGTACCGAAGTTAAGGACTTCATAAGCAAAGCCGCCGAATGAAAGGCAGAAAAGGATAATTGCTGCTGAAAGCGGAACTTTGTGCTTGCTGATACAGCCTTTTACGGTGCAGACTATAGCAAGTATGAGCCAAAACTGCCATACGGGGTCTGGAGTTGAGAAGATCTTTACAGAGGAAACGAGTATCAGAATTGAAGTGACGACAGTAAAACCTATAAACGTTCCCTTTTCAATCAGTTTATCTTTCTTCACAAGCGCCCAAGCAATCGGTATTACTGCGAGGACTGCTGAAACGACTGTAAATACAACTGTTTCGCTGAAACGTTCAGCCAGTGTTCCGTCAGCGGCGAATTTGCCGAGTGAAAGCATTGCTGTGAGTGAAAAGACAAGCTTTTCCCAATCTTTTTTTGGGAAAACAGCATACACAAACTGCGCCGCGGCGGTGAAAAGTATTACTGCAATAGGCAATTTTCTGTCACAAAATTGTGATAAAAGAACGCCTGCTGTAAAGGCAGCAAACATTACATCTGTAAATACTGAACGAATGATAAAGCTCTTGCCTTTCTTTGCAAGGATAAAGTCCGCGATGACATAGCCAGTCGAAACAGCGAGAAGCGCTCCCGATGAAGCTATTGCAAATACGCTATCAGACGAAGTTATCAGCTTTACCGCCGACAATATAGTTGATGAAAGGGCGAACGCGAACAACACGAACATTATCTTCCCTGCCGATTCGTTTCTTCGGAACAGACCGAGGGCAAGAATTTCCGCTGTCAGAATTGTCATTACAATAACCGATGCAAGCGTTATTTCCGAGGAAATTGCGGCGACAGCAAGTGCAAATGCTGATAATGCGATACAGAAGTTTGACAGAATTTTCAGAGCAAAGGCAAGCTTTTCAGGAAGAACTTTCAGAAGCGAGAGAACTGTGGTCACTGTTGCAATTGCGGCAACAACGTATGTACCCTCGGAAAAGCTTTCGGGTGAAAAACCATAGAACAATGCAATGCTGACAAATATCAGAAACGGTATCGCACCTGCAAAGCCGTTTTTCTTCGAGAATCCGCTGAAAAGATACGCGGCGGCAAATAGTCCGCAGGAGATAGTTACAATAACGCTGTGTTCGAGCCACGCGGCAGGAACTACAAGCGATACAATGCTCAACAATGCAGTATTACCAAGTTCAAACGATGGCAGTACATCGATAATATATGCAAAGGTATTTGGCTTTACAGCTTTCTTTTGAATAAGACGGCTCACAAATATCACAACAAGCGAATACACGGCGTATGTAAGCTCAATAAAATCGGGACTGTCAAATATCTGTGATGCCAGTCCAGCCACCATTACCGAAATACTTCCGAGTGAAACACAGGCAAAGAACTTGCTTTTATAATCGTAACTGCCTTTGAAGCAAACTGCGGCGGTCAGTGCGGCGGCGATCGCCAAAACTGTTCCGAAGCCGTTTCCGCTGATAGAGAACCACTCGCCGAAAATTTTGAAATATGCAATCGCAAAGACTGTTATCGGCAAAAAAGCGCACCCGAGAGTATAGAAAACTTTACCCGTTTTCGGCAGGTCAAATTTTCTTTCCGCAATCGATGAAGCGGTAAAAAGTACGGCTGAAAATGACAGGATAATCACTGCTTTGACAATATTCCCGAGCGTTGCCCAAGTTGTAGTTGCAAATATAACTCCTGCAAGAATTATAAGAAGCGAACCGATAATAAGCAAGACATTTATTGAGCTTACGCGATGCTTTTCCTGCCGAACTGCAACCATTGGAGCGTTATTTTCACTTTTCGGTGTATCCGCCGATTTATCCGTTTCGGAAGTTTGAGGTTTCGGAGGAGTGTTTTGCGGTGATTCGGCATTATTATCTGTAAAGTTCACAGACATTACAGGCTGTTTATAATGCATATAGGACGTATTATACGGTGAATTTGCTGTTTTTGTTTGCTCATGATCATCTGTATAGGTGTTAGGCTTTACAACTTCATTATCATCTTTTAGCTTAGTTTCCTGCGGCTGAATGTACTGCTTTTCGTTCAGTTTATTTTTAAGCTGTTCGTTTTCTCTTCGGAGCCTGGAAATATCCGATCTTGCTCCAAGAAACAGTACGAAAAAGACCGCGGTTGTAATAAAGAAAATCACGCCCACTTTTATCACTCTCCCTGATGACGGAATTTATGTTGAATCAATTATAACACAAATTTCAAAATATGTAAATAGTTGATTAAACTTTTCCTTTTCTTGACTTTTGATATATACTATATTATAATGTTTTTCGGAGGGATAAAAATGGTTGAAATTATTGAAGTTACTGCTGACAAAAAAGCAGTTTTGAGTAATCTTATGGAAAAATATCTTTACGAATTTTCACAGTGGGAAAAGACGGATATCGGTGAGGACGGTTTATACGGTTATGAATATCTCGATTGTTATTTCACTGAGAATAACCGTTTTCCGTATTTTATTACAGTTGACGGAAAGCTTGCAGGGTTTGTGCTTGTGAATGATTATCCCGAGGTCGTGGGCAGAAAAACCGACTTCTGCCTTTCCGAATTTTTTATACTATATAAATATCGCAGAAATGGAGTCGGACGTAAGGCAGTTCGCCAGGTTTTAGACAGACATCACGGAAAATGGCAACTGAAACGTCACCCTCACAACCTTGCATCGGTTTACTTTTGGGACAAGGTCATAGACGAGCTGACGGGCGGGAATTTTGAGCTTATCAGAGCTTATCCCGACCGCAGGGCAGATTATGAAGACGGAACGCCCGCCGATGTTTTCTTTTTTGAAAATTAAGCAAAAATACTGGACAAACCGCTTTTAATATGGTATAATATAATGTATTTAGTTGAATCATTAATTGGAGGTTTATGATATTTATGGCTAACTTCAAGAAAATATCCGCCGTTGCGCTCTGCTCGGCTATGGCTTTATCACTTGGTGCTTGCGGAAACAATATCGCAGGCCCTGACACTACTTATGCCGCTGTTATCGACGGCTACAAAGTTCCTGCAGGTGTTTTCATCGCGATGCAGATGAACTCCTACTACGATGCGGCTTACTACACAGAGCCTACCGATGAGAGCGAAGAAACAACAGCTTCCGCTGAGGCTGCTGAAACCACTGCTTCCGAAACTGAGGCTACAACAACGACAGCTTTCACCGACAAGGTCATCGAGGACAAGCCTGTTCGCGAATGGATCAACGATGAGGCAACAAAGAGTATGCAGGAATTCGTTGCCGTTGAAAACAAGTTTGATGAACTCGGACTTTCTTTCGAGGACAATGAAAAGGAAAAGACTAAGGTTTACCTTGATTCAATTTGGGAATACTACGGTTCAAACTATGAGGACGCAGGAATCAGCGAGGATTCACAGCTTCTCATAATGCTCAACTCGACCAAGAAGAATATGATCTTCGATTATTACTATGCAGAAGGCGGTCAGGACGAGATATCCGAAGCTGACATCAGAGCATATCTCGAAGAAAACAACAAACGCATCAACTACATCAAAATGGAGCTTAAAGACGGCGAGGGAAATCTTCTCAAGTCTGAGGGCAAGGACGAGATAAAGACAATGGCTGAAGATTACATCGACCGAATCAAGGGCGGTGAGGATTTTGCGACTGTAAGCAAGGAATACAGTGACTACTATGACAAGCTTGTTGCTGACGCACAGGCTGCAGAAAGCACCGATGATGAAGCTTCCGATGAAACAGCCGAAACGGAAGAAACAGCAAGCAGCTACACAGACAACGAAACAGTAGTTACAAAGGACGGTTCTTATCCCTCCGAAGCTGTTGTAACAAAGGCATTTGAATCCAAGGTCGGCGATGTTTTCCTCGTTGAAGAAGACGAAGTTTACTACGTTGTAACAGTTCTCGACCTTTACGCTGACGAAAACTACTACAGCGACAATGAAAGCACAGTTCGTCATCAGCTCAAGGACGATGAGTTCGATCAGACTGTTGGCTCTTGGACAGAAACACAGAATGTTGAGATCAACGAAGCCGCTTACAAGCGCTACAAGATCGAAAAGTTCCTCAACAACTAAAATTTCAGCCGCATAGAAAACTATGCGGCTATTTTTATGCCTGTTTAAAATACAAATAAAAAGGCGGTATCCGAATTACGGACACCGCTCATTTTTATGTCAATATAAATTACTTTCCGCTGTATGCGCTTCTGAGAAGTTCTTCAAGCTCGGAAGCTACTGCAGCTCTTGGGTTGCCTGCCATATCGCGGTCTTCAAGTGCTTTTTCAGCCATAAACGGAACGCTGTTGAGGAAGCTTGTACCTGCTGATTCAAAGTTTGCGGGAACGCCGATCTCTTCAGCAAGCTTTTTAACTGTGGAAACAAGGCTCTTTACGCCCTTTTCGGGAGTTTCGGCATCAAGTCCGAGGTAAGCTGCTATCTGACGGTATCTTTCAGCAGCACCCTCTCTGCCGTACTTCGGCCAAGCTTCGCTTACCTTGCCAGCTGCATTGAATTCAATGGTATAAGGGAGAAGAACTGCATCTGCGATACCCTTTGAAACGCCTGTTTCCGAACTTACGCTGTGAGAAAGCGCGCTGTTGAGCCCACAGAGTGTGCTTTCATAAGCCATACCTGCGATAGCTGCTGCATTGTGCATCTTTTCTCTTGCTTCATGGTCAGCAGAACCATTCTTGCATGATCTTGGGAGATAATCGAATACTGTTTTTACAGCTGAAAGTGCGAATGAATCGGTATAATCGGAATGCATAACGGAAACATAAGCTTCGATTCCGTGTGCGAGGACTTCAAAGCCGTGTGCAGCGGAGAGTTCATCGCTTGCTTCGTAAACGAGTTCGCTGTCAACGATAGCAACATCGGGCTTGATATTGCAGTCAACAAGGTGGTACTTCTTACCGTCCTGACCGAAAACAACTGCTGTTGAGGTGATCTCTGCGCCCGAACCGGAAGTTGTTGGGATACATACTATTCTCATTGATTTTTCGCACTTATTGCAGGCATACTTGTCAGCGAGCTGATCAATAGTGAGGTCGGGATTGGAGAAAACAGCTTCGGCTGCCTTAGTTGTATCGATAACATTTCCGCCGCCGAGAGCGATCACTGTATCGGGTTTGAAATTACGGAGAATAGCAACTCCCCTATTCACTGATTCGAGGTCAGCGATGCGGTTGATATCATAGAAGACATCAATAACGGGGTGGCATTCGTTTCTTTCGAGATAATATTTAAGATGCTCATAGATGCCTGCGCCGATAGTTTCCTTGTCGGTAAAGACAACAACTCGGTGAAGCTCGGGTATCTTTTCAAGATACTGAACAGCGCCCGGCATAAAATAGATTCTTTCAGGAACATTAAATAACTGCATAAGAATGACCTGTCCTTTCTGCTGACCGCGGACGATCAGCCTAACAATGGTTTTGCTCATTGTTAAAAATATATCAATATTATTTTACCATAAAAAGCGTGATTCGTCAACCTATCCAAGTTCAAAAAATCATAAATGAAACAGCTGTTTTATAGTTATTTTGCACAAACTTATTGTCCTCCGAAATACTGGTAGTATGGATCGTCTTCATCGTAGTCTTCATTCGGAGCAGGGGCGGTGGTTTCGATGCTCTGCTCGGGTTCGGACGGCTGTTCGGGCTGTGAGCTTTCGGTCGGGAGCTGTATCTCCTGACCGCTTACAGAGCCTACTCCTTCGCCGAAGCAGGAATAGCTGCACTTTGCGAAATATTTCTTTATTCCCTCGGCAATAGCATTTGCAATGCCTTTTTGATGCTTCTCATTTGCGAGAGCCATAGCTTCGGTATAGTTCGTGACGAAGCCGCACTCCACGAGGATAGACGGGAATTCCTGCTGCTGAGTAACGAAGAAATAGTTGTACTTCTCCCCTCTGTCGCCAAGTCCGCCATTATCGACGCTGTTATAGAGGTAACTTCCCATTGAAGCGGAAACTGCATCTGCGAGCGGCTGCGAGAACGGTGTGAAGTAATATGCTTCTGCACCCGTTGCTTTTTCGTTCGCAGCAGCGTTACAGTGGACAGCAATAAACAAGTCGGGTGAATACTGTCTTGCTATTGAAGCTCGCTGGTCGGTATCGTAATTTTCGCTCTCGGTTTTAAGTCTTATAACTTTTGCACCCTCGGCTGTGAGGATAGATTCGAGGTATTTTGCCACCGCAAGGTTAGCTTCCTGCTCCTTGATATGACCGATAGCGCCCGGGTCAAAGTTGCCGCCCGTGTAGCCGTGTCCTGGGTCAATTACGATAGTTGCGCCGTTGACCGAGCTTCGGCAGCCGTTGAAGCGGAGCGTGAGATTATCATCGCTGTCGTATGTGGCTTTTATGCCCGAATAGATGCCGCTTTGACGGAATTTAAGGCTCAGACGCGCGGATTTGATATCGCCCGTATCAACGGCAGACCACGTTCCCGAGGTGAATACGGAGCTTTCGGGGAAAGTGATATCGCCTGCGGAAATGCTTGTGATATAACTGAAAGTTATAGTTATTCCGTCCGAATTGAACGAGGAAATATAGTACGAACCGTTGTCGCCGTCGGAATAATTTACACCGTTATAGCTTATAGAGAACGGTATTTTTACCGAGGTTTTCAGCTTAATGACAGTGTCCGTGCCGTCCTTATAGACAGAGTTTACCGAAATAGGATTTGTGCCGAGCGGCTTATTTTCGAGGATAGAAACTGCGTTCGTGCGGATTCTCTTGCCCGAATTTGTGATATAATAATCAGTGCCGCTGTATGTAACCGTATTTACGATATAGTCGAGAGTTCCTGCAGGCAGGCGCGCCATATCAGGGGTCGGAGCGGTATCTGTGCTCTTGGCGTTATAGACCATAGTATTGTCGTTATTCACCATAAGGATACTGCCCGTGAAGTCGTTGGCTATTTCGGGAAGTGCATTAATAATAACGGAAGAACCCGTTCTCGATTCGGTCATATCGCCCGTTTTTGTATGGTAAACGCCATAGAATTCGATTGAACCGAGGTTGATCTCCTCACCTTTTTTTCCCTGCGGAGCGGTATATCTGCCGACATATTTAGTATAGTATGAGTTCGGGTCGAGTTCGTCGAGCTGGCTTTCCACTTCTTTAAGGGGAATACTCTTTCCGTTTATTTTTGCTGTGATCTCCGAGCCCTTATATGCGATAGCGCTTATTGCAATAGTCGATTCGCCGTCAACATACATTGTTCCGTCGGACGGTGAAACACTTTTGAGGATATTCACGGTTCGGGTAATTTTATATGTGATTACCTTAGCTTTATTCTGGAATTTGAAAGTATTCACGCCGACATCGAGGTCTTCGGTGAAGTAGAATCTTCCCGCTTCGTTGAGGACGATCTCTTTACCCTGATAATATACAGGGAAGTTCGGGTCAAACGAACCAGCGAAAATGACGGTCGGTTCTTCTGTCTTGAACGTGGTCTTTTTCGGGAGAGTCATTTCAAGCTCGCTGTTAAGTCCCTCAAGGTCGATAGTATCATCGTAATGCTTGGTGAGGGCGGTCGTTGACTCCATACTGTTTGTTACGAGTGCGGAAAGTGAATCGAAAGCACTTCCGCCGTAGGACGAAAGCTCAGATGCGTCGATGACCTGCTTGACAAGTTCATCGGGTGAACCCCACCCCTCAGTATCGGTACAGATATACTCATTCATGTGGTGGACAAAAAGCGGTATGCCTGCTTCATCGGCGATATCGTTCCACCATTTTGTTATTTCACCGAACGGCTCGCTGCTACTTGAACGTGAGCCCTCGGCTTTGAGCATAATAAAATCGGCATAGCCTTTCTGTATATAGCCAACGGTATCGGCATAGCCGTCTGTTAAGGCTTCAAACTTTACAGATGTGGCAGAGCCTTTTTCGTTGTTCTCATAGTTTGCCCACACGTCATTTATCGAAATACCAACGGGAACAGTATTGTTCGTCTTTCTTATCGCGTCCGAAGCAAGTGCAAAGACATAAGCGCCGTTATCGAGAAGCCAGTTCTCAAAGCCGATTCCCGAGCCGTTTTCGACATAGTCGTGCAGGCTGAGATTAGTTTTCGTTGAATAGTAACCGTCAAGGATTATACCATCAACGGGATATTTTACTGTAAAGGTATGAACCCTTAGTGCTAAGAAGTCTATCTTTTCCTGCAGGGTCATATCTTCAAGCGAAGTGAGGACAGCATCTATGCTGAAATTCATATAGACGTACATTCCCCTGTCGCGCGCACCGTCAACAAGAGCGGTGATAACGTCTTCACCAAGTGTTTCGTTGAGATCACAGTTGTAAAGCATTTCACCATTACAGTCTGTATTTATGATAACAGCGTTAAGACGGTTGCTTTCGGCGTTGTCGAGCAGTGTTTCTACCTCGTCTGCGACAGCTTCGGTACTGTTCTCGGCTGCATAATCTACCGTTGGGGTGACATATACTCCCCTTAATTCAGCAGGAAAGCTGAACATTGCTGTATAAACGGGTTCTTCAAACGCAGGAAGCTCTTCATCGCGGTTTATATCCTCCTGCGGAGCAATTACGATAGGCTGATCGGTACTTTCTTCGGCGAAAGCGTTTATTCCGCCCAACACAGCTGAAAAATCGATGCCAGCAGAAAATGCAAGGGCAACGGCAAGAGCTGCGCCGAGTATTCTTGTCCTTAATTTTTTCAAATTGATTCTCCTCAATATATATCAAAAAAGCATAAATTCGTATATTTATAATAATTATACTATATTATCTGATTTTTTTCAAGTATTTCGGAAAAATTTATCTGATGTTGAATTTCGCATATTATAATGGTATAATAAAGTTAAAGAAAGCTGTTTTTAACCGAAAAAGGAGCTATTGCAATGGATTTTTACAAAGAAGCCAATAAAATAAAGGGTGAGATCATCGAAAACCGAAGATATTTCCACAAAAATGCCGAAGTTGGACTTGAAATGCCGCTCGCGCAGGAATTTGTTATGAAAAAGCTGACGGAATACGGATTTTCGCCTAAGAAATGCGGTCACGGGGTTACTGCGCTCATCGGCAGCGGTTCGCCCGTGCTTCTGCTTCGTGCGGATATGGACGCTTTGCCTATGGAAGAGATGAGCGGTGAGGAATTTGCCTGCACTAACGGTCACGCTCACGCCTGCGGACACGATCTTCACGCTGCGATGCTGCTCGGTGCGGCGAAGCTTTTAAAGGAGAGCGAAGCTTCGCTCAAAGGCACAGTAAAGCTTATGTTTCAGCCTGCTGAGGAAACTTTTGAAGGCAGCCGTGATATGATCGCGAACGGAATTCTGGAAAGACCTCATGTTGATGCGGCGCTCGCTTTCCACGTTGCGCCCGGAAAAATGCCTATTGGATTATTTATGTACAATGCAGGCGGAGTTATGATGAACTCGGTTGACGGTTTTCGCATTGATATCAAGGGTAAAGGAGGTCATGGCGCTTATCCGAATCTTGCGGTCGATCCGCTCAACATTGCGGCGCAGACTTATATTGCTTTGGAGGCGCTTATCGCGCGCGAAGCCGACCCCGAAAAGGTTTGTGTTTTAACGATAGGACAGCTTCACGGAGGAAAGGCTGCGAACATTATCCCCGACTCCGCATTTATGGAGGGAACGCTCCGCACGAATGATAAGTCACAGAAAGAAAAGCTTTCGATGCGAATAGCGGAAATTGCAGAAAAGACAGCCGAGCTTTACGGCGGCATGGCGCAGGTCACGAAGCTTTCGGACGTTCCTCCGCTTATATGTGACCGTGAACTTACGGAAAAAATGGTCGGTTATATGAATGAGCTGGGCGGTTTGAAGCCTATCCCAAATATGAAAGCCAATGCTTCGGAAGATTTTGCGGTGATAGCTTCGGCTGTTCCGTCGGCGTTTATGTACCTTTCGGCAGGCTTCGAGGACGAACGCGGTGAGGCTTCTGCACATAACCCGAAAGTTCGCTTCAACGAAGATGTTCTTCCTATCGGTACGGCATCACTTTGCCATTGTGCGGCAAGGTGGCTGGAGGAAAACGGCTAACGATTTTATAAACAGTATTTGCATACATTTTAAAACCATTGCAAATACTGTTTATTTTTTTCACATAAAAGCATTGGAAAATTTTATAAAATTTGTCAATTTAGTGCATTAAAAGTCGTTGACTTTATTAACATACCGTGATATAATTATCTTGTCATTATGACAAAAATATAAATAATAAGAGGGATAAATTATGAAAAGTAAAAAAATTCTTTCGTGTGCCCTTGCTGTTATGCTTTCATTGGGTACGGTCACGGTCCTCCCCGAGCAGTTAAATGACAAGATAGGATTTGCTGTCACAGCCGATGCTGCAAGTGATTTTGTGATCGGCACTGATTCAGACGGATATAATTATATCGACGGCTACAAAGGTGCAGGCGGTAATATTGTTATTCCTGAAGAAATCAGCTACATAAACAACAATGCTTTTGAAGGTGTTACAAATATCACATCTATTACCGCAAAGGGTGATCTGTATGTTTATGAAGGTGCTTTTGAAGGCTGTACAAAGATAAAAAAAGTTGTTGTAAACGGCAATGCATATATTGAAAGGGACGCTTTTGCATACTGTGCAAGTCTTGAATCATTTGAAGTCAAGGGCAGTATCGATGAATCAATAGGCGCTGATGCTTTCGCTCATTGTACAATGCTCAGAAGCTTCAAAGTCAGCGGTTCAGAATTCAAATATTCTATCGGTGAAGAAGCTTTTTACAACTGTATCAATCTGAAAAGAGTTGATATCACAAGCGGCTGTACGGCTATTTACAATGATGCTTTCACAAACTGTGTAAGCCTCGAAAATCTCACGATCCCAGAAATGACAAAGTTCAATACTTCAGGCGGATCAAAAAATGTCAGCTACTGCTATGCTTATGCTCACGAAGATGATGATGACCGTCAGTATATTTTTAGCGACGGTTCTGTACATGTATTCATCTTCTATTACACCTATGATATCCCTGTAGAAACATACTGGAACACCGATGTTTACGAACTTTACGGCAATTATGAAGAGTTCATTCCGAGAAAATTCACTCTTAAAGTCGTAAAGAATTCCAATGCTGAAAGCTATGCTAAAAAATACGGCATCAACTACACATACTATTTCCCGGAAGAAGATGAACTTGCCGCTCCCGACAATGTAAAAGCTTCCGCCAAGACAGCAAACAGCATTACACTCAAATGGAACAAGGTTTCGGGCGCTGATGCTTACACGGTTTATATGTACAACGCTTCAACCGGCAAGTATGAAAAATACAAGACAGTAACAAGCAACTCCTGCACTATAAAAAAGCTCAAGAAGAACACCAAGTACAAGTTCAAGGTTTCCGCCCTTGACAAGGTAAACGGCAAATACAAAGAAGGCAAAAAGTCCGATGCTGTTGCTGTTACAACCAAGAAAAAATAATTTTGGCATAAAAACCGCCGTTCTCCGTTGATTTGGGAAACGGCGGTTTTGTTTTCAGCGAAGTCTGTTTTCCCACTCCGCTTTGCTTATCGCATAGACCTTAGTGAAAGTATTATCAGGGTCGGGATACTGCTTGACGAACTTCATTCCGTTTTTCTCGGCAGTGCGATAGGACGGTTCGTTCGTATATTTCATATAAGAATAGATCTTATCGAAGCCGAGGTTAGAAAAGCCGTATTCGATGCACCCTGCGGCGGCTTCTGAGGCATAGCCTTTCCTGCGGAAATCTTTATGTATATGGTAACCGACTTCGGGGAGCTTTTCTCCGTCGATGTTCTGCATTGTTATGCCGCAGTCCCCTATCATTCTGCCGTTCTCTTTCAGCACGACTGCCCAAAGTCCGAAGCCGTCCGTTTTATAGCGTTCAATGTTTCGCTCTATCCAGCCTTTTACTCTCTTTTCGTCAAAGGTATAGGGATAATGCGCTGTTACATCCGAGTCGGACAAAACCTCGTAGAGGTCGTTAAAATCATTTTCCGTAAGCTCACGGAGTATGAGCCGTTTGGTTTCGAGTATCATTTTAAGCCCCTTTATGTCATTCCGAACTATCTTTTTTATCCGAAAATCTTCTCTGAAAGCTTTTCAGGTCGGAATTTATCGTCTTTGCCTGTTTGAGGTCGAGCAGCCACGTTATGATAATGACGAGAACGTATATCACAAACACGGAGAATGCAAATGCGGCTGTAAGCCTGCGGTTTTCGGGCAAGAGGCTCTCCGTGCCAAGTCCGAAAATGATAAGTACGGCTTCTATCGCAAAAAGCTGGAACACTTCCCTCAATATATACTGTCTGAATGTAAGTTCCCTTTTTGAATACATACAAAGCATCGGGACGAGGGCTATCGCCGCATAGACAAGCGGTGAGAGAAAGGCTTCATAGCCGAATGTCTGGTCGGGGCGAAAAATACTGCCGAGGACAAACGTTGCGGCGTTTACAAGCGTCACAATAATGAAATACATCGACATTACCGATTTGAAATGCTCTTTGAACGTCATACTTCATCACCTCTCAAAACTTTTTTCAGCTCGGAAACATATTTGCGCGAAATTATTATCTCCTCGCCGTTGGAAAGCACGGCGCTGAATCTTCCGCCGAGCGCAGGTTTCACCGAGATTATTTTCATAAGATTCACAAGTGATGATTTCGATATCCTCAGAAAATGTTTCGGCTTTAAATTCTCTTCAAGCTCATAGATGCGCTGTTTGGACTCATATACTTTTTGCGAAGTATAGATAAAAGTTCTGTTATCGACCGATTCGATATACATTATCTCCGAAACGGGAATGTTGTACTGTCTGCCGTCCAGCGCGCCCGAAAGCTGACCCTGCCGCGAGCGCACAAATGCCGCTATCTCGCGGACGGAATCGGTTTCTTCGTGACAGCGGATATCGACAAGCTCCGCTTCGCTTTCGGGTATCATACTTATTTTTACGTCCATATTATGTGTAGATACATTCCGAAACAACGAATTCACCCTTTCCTTTCAAATAGCTGTCAAAGAATTCTCTTGTCATTTTATTCACGGTCATCATACATTTTTCTGCGTCAACACTGCCCGTTCCGAGCATTTTTGCAAGCGGCGGAGAGAACAGCGGCAGGTCGGTAAAATTCATGTGACCCGTTCCTGCGAAATACGTTCTGTAACAGCACACGGCGTTTTCGCAGACGATATTGTTTGCGTAAGGAATACCTTTTTCTTCAAGTTCAGCCGCGGCGAAGTGATGTTCGTCGTTATCCACAGCCAAAAGCGGCACGGTATAAGGTTCGGTTCTGACGATGTTTATCTCGTTTTCAACGCCTGTTACCTCGCCGAGCATAGTTCCGTCAAGGTCGATAACTGCGCTGATGTCGTTTCTTGTTCTGCTGATAGATACTGCCGCCGCACCGCCGAGGGAATGTCCCATTACGCCTATTTTATCGGTATCGGTCATTGAAAGTGCCTTGATGATGTTCTCCGATTCGCCCGTGTGCCAATATTCGGGAAGTTCACCTGCTGTCGATTTTATGGAATCAATGACGAAGTTTATATCATCACAGCGAAGCTTTAACCATTCTGAGGAAAGCTCGAAGATGGTTTCTTCCGATGTGCCGTCGGTGTTGACGAGGGCGATGCCGTTAATAAATTCGGGTGAAACGGTGATAGTTTTTCCGCTTGTATCCTCGGTGAACATTGAATGATACGGGTGTTCGGTCGCAATGACGACATATCCGTTTGAAGCAAGTTCTTCGTAGGTCGAATAATTGCTCTTGTAATAGCCGAACGCGCCGTGCGAGAACAGCACCAGTGGGAATTTTTCACCGTCTGCGGCATTTTCGGGGTAAAAGAAATAGATTGGAACTTCACGCTTAGAGCCGTCCGTTTCAAACTCTTCTGTTCTGCTCTCATCAACAAGTATCGCCTTTGACATTGCAACGGGATATTCGCCCGAGGTCGGCAAGCCGTCATACGCAGTGAACATAAATGACGGTATAAGACTTCCCGATATAATGACTGCTGAAAGAACGGTGCTCAATATCATCATTGACGGGCGTTTCGGCTTTGACGGTGTATATTTCGCAATTAGCCAGCCTGCAAAAGCTATAACAATACGAAGCAGGAGGAGCGCGAACAGACCTTTGAATCGAAAGCTCACATCAATGCTCGGTGCGAGGAGCATTATCAGAAACACTCCGAGCTGACCTGCATCGCATATAAGGCGTTCGGTCTGCCACTTTTCCTTATCGGGTCGGCGTTTCATCGCCAAGACTGCAAAAACCGCTTCTGCGGCACATAATAAAACAAGCAATACAATACTCATAAGCTTTATCTCCTTTTTGTTGATGATTACATCATATCACAACCAAAGGAAGATTCAAGCTTTTGATATGTAAAATGCATTTATGCGGCGTGAAATGCTTAGGAAAAAGCTGATCAAAGCGAAGCGTTCGTTTCGTCGTTTTGAGAAATGTACGAGTTTCCGCCTTTGAGTACATTTTGAAAAACGACAGAAACGTATTGATCAGCGTTTCCTTAGAATACAAACTGCACCAAAAGCATATAGCAGACCGTTCCGCCCGCTATCGAGAGGAGCATATTCTTTTTCCAGAGGTGAAGTGCAATAACTGCGATTATAGCAATAGCTTCGGGAATTCCGTGACTTCCGCCGAGGAGCGAAACATCTTTAAGGCAATAGATAACGAGCATACCGAATATTGCAGGCGGAAGAGCATTTCCGATATACTGTATGTATTTCGGGGTAGGCTTATCCGAGCGGAAAACTATGAACGGCAAAAATCTTGTTATCATCGTGCCGAGCGCGCAGAGGGCAACGGTGATTATCTGCTGTGTTAAGGTCATACTTTTCCCTCCTTTTCCTCAATAGGCTTGCGGAACAATGTTAGCATCACGACAATGCATATCATTGTCGGTATCATAAAGCTGTCCTTGCCGAAGATCACAAGGCACAAAAGCGAAATGCCAAAACCGATAACGGACGAGATATGCTGTTTTTCCTTTAGCCACTGGTCGAGGAAGATAACAACGAACATCGCCGTCATTACGAACGAAAGTCCCTCGGTATTGAACGTTATGAGGTTGCCGAGCAGACCGCCTATAGTTGCGCCCGTTACCCAATATATCTGATTAAGGAGCGTTACGAAGAAGTAAAACCAGCCTTTGTCGATGTCCTCGGGTATCTCGGTGCTGTAATTTATCGAGAAGCTTTCATCGCACATACCGAAGATAAGGTACGGCTTTTTCCAGCCCGTGCCTTTGTATTTTTCGAGCATCGAAACGCCGTAAAAAAGATGTCTTAGCTGTATAACGAGTGCAACAAGAAAGGTCTGGAGCGGCGCAAACGTGCTTAAAAGCATTGAAACTGCAATAAATTCAAGCGAACCGCCGAATATCGTTATGCTCATCAACAATGGATACACGAAGCTGAACCCTTTAACGTGCATCAATATACCATAGCTCATTCCGAGAAACCAGAAGCCTGCGAAGATAGGCAGGGTTTTCGGAAAAGCGAATTGCAAGGCTTTTTTTATCCTATCATTTTTCAAAAGTATCCCTCTTTTTGGTTATAATCACTTTGATATTATACGACTTGGGGATTTTATTGTCAATGCAGATATTCTGAACATTTTTTAATATTCTGCTTCCTTGACAACCGTATTTTCATCTGATATAATATAGAAAAAGATGATCGGAAAGGAAACGGCTATGAAACAATGTATGGACGCAGCTAATCTGCACAGACGTTTGAAAAAAATAATCGGTCAGGTGAATGCGATCGACCGTATGATCGATGAGGACGTTCCCTGCGAAGATATCCTTGCGCAGATAAATGCGGCGAAATCTGCACTCAACAAGGCAGGTCAGGTCGTTCTTGAGGGACACATCAACCACTGCATAAAGGACGCTGTTGAACGCGGCGATTCCGAGGAGATAGCCAATTTCACCAAGGCTATTGAGCGCTTTGCAAATATGCAGTAAATTTTATATAGTATAATGAGCAGTCGGAAACGGCTGCTTTTTTTATGCTTTTGCGCGAAAAGCGGTTTTCAGGTTTTGACATAATTAATAGAATAATTTTCATTTTCCTATTGACAACATATACCCCCTATGGTATAATACAGTCAAAGTACATATACCCCCATAGGTAGTTTTTATAAACAATACTTTATTAAACAAAAGTTAAATGGAACATATTCCCCTATTACATCGGCTTAAAATTTACTTGCTTGATAAACTTTTTGAAAGGAATGATGAAAATGAAAAAGCTTATGGGAAAACTTGAAGAGCTGCTTGAACTTGGCGGCACGAAAAAGGACATCACTCTGCTGATAATTTCAGCGATATCGCTTATTGTCAGCCTTGCAGTTCCCGACGGCGTACTGCCGTTCAACGTATCGTGGGTGGCTATTATCCTCTGCGGTGTTCCGATAATACTTGAAGCTGTGATAGGTCTTGTGACGGCGTTTGACATAAAGGCGGACGTTCTTGTTTCGCTTGCGCTCATTGCTTCGGTCTGCATCGGCGAAGATTTTGCGGCAGGCGAAGTTGCGTTCATTATGCAGCTTGGCGATCTGCTTGAAGATCTCACCGTTGCGAGAGCGCGTGCAGGAATCGAGAAGCTTGTACATCTTACTCCGCAGACAGCAAGGGTCATTTTGGACGAAAAGGGAGAAATAATTCCTGCCGAGCAGGTCAAGGTTGGTGACATTCTCCGTGTTCTTCCCGGTGAAACGATAGCTGTTGACGGCGTTATCATCTCGGGTGAAACAAGTGTCAATCAGGCTGTTATGACGGGCGAATCTCTCCCCGTTGACAAGACCGTCGGGGACGAAGTTTCATCGGGAACGGTGAACCAGTTCGGTGCGTTCGAGATGAAAGCTTCAAAAGTCGGCGAAGATTCATCGATACAGCGAATGATAAAGCTCGTTCAATCCGCGGACGCAGGCAAAGCGAAGATAGTCGGACTTGCGGACAGGTGGGCAACGTGGATAGTTGTTATCGCGCTGACGGCGGCAGGACTTACATGGGCGATAAGCGGCGAGATAATCAGAGCGGTAACAATACTTGTTGTGTTCTGCCCATGCTCGCTCGTGCTTGCAACGCCGACGGCTATAATGGCAGGCATCGGAAACGTTACGAAGCACGGTTTTCTCGTCCGTGAGGGTGATGCGCTTGAACGTCTTGCAAAGGTAAAGAAAATATGCTTCGACAAGACGGGAACGCTTACATACGGAAAACCCGAGGTAGTTGACATTTACGCTGTGAATATGAAAAAAGATGAGCTTTTGTCTTTGACTGCGGCTGTGGAAAGCTACTCGGAACACCCACTCGGAAAGGCTGTACTTCGCTCCGCTAAGGAAAAGGGACTTGCTTTTTCCAAGGCTGAAAGCTTCTCAATGACGGCAGGAAAAGGCGTTAAGGGAATCGTTGACGGAAAAGAAATTCTTTCGGGAAATGTAAAGCTTCTTACCGAAAACGGGATAGCTGTTCCCAAGGAAATGACAGAGAAAGCGACTGAATTTATCCACAAGGGTTCTACGGTAATTTTCACGGCGGCAGACGGCGAACTTGCAGGCTTCATCGTACTTTCTGACACGCTTCGCGCAGAGAGCCGCGATATGATAGCACAGTTAAAGGAACTTGGGGTCGAGCCTGTGCTTTTGACGGGTGACAATGAAAATGCGGCGCAGAACATTGCACGTGAGGTCGGAATCACGCAGGTAAAGGCGAACTGTCTGCCTGAGGATAAGCTGGATTTCGTAGCGGACAGCCAGAAGTCGGGCGATGTGGCGATGATCGGTGACGGAATAAATGACGCTCCTGCGCTCAAACGTGCAGATGTCGGCATTGCGATGGGCGGTGCAGGAAGTGACATTGCGGTCGATGCGGCTGACATTGCGCTTGTAGATGACGAAGTAAAGGAACTCCCCCACCTTTTCGCGCTTTCCAAGCGAATGATGACGACGATACGGATAAACCTTACTTTCTCGATGCTGCTCAATTTCGTTGCGATAATCCTTGCGATAACAAAGGTTCTGAACCCCGTTGTCGGCGCACTTGTTCACAACTGTGGTTCGGTGCTTGTTATAATCAACTCAGCTTTGATATTAAATTGGAGGAAAAGAAAATGATAATTGGAATTATTGGAATTTTGATAGGACTTGGTATTCTCGGTGCAGGAGTTTACTACTTAAAGACCGACAAGGAGGATAATGCTAAGAAAATTTACGGTACTATTTCCGCTGTCGGTGCGGTAATTGCTGTTGTTTCGGTAATTGTACTTATTTCGAGTTTATAAACAGCATATCAAAAATGCACATCACTCGTATTCGCAAGTGATGTGAATTTTTTTAGAAATTAGGGCACAGTTGCCTTTATAATTATTTTGTATGTCGTATTTTTCATAATGAGCAATATCAACTAAGCGGTACTAAAAAAGTCAGTTTTTGTTTACAAAGCATATAGACATAATCGGAATTATGTGATATAATATTCATCGAACATTTTTTGAAAGGAAATCAGATGCAATGAATAACGAAATTACTGTTTCCGAGCTGAAAAAACTTTCAGCCGATTCATATATGCTTATCGATATGCGTGATGAATACGCTTTTTCTTACGGTCACATTGACGGTGCGGTGAATATTCCGCTGGAAAAGCTTGAAGATGCAGAACTTCCTGCCGATAAAAAACTTGTTATATGCTGCAAGAGCGGACTTATAAGCCGTGATGCTGCCGACGCACTTTGCGAAAAGGGTTTTGACGCTTATAATCTTGCAGGCGGATATGTAGACTGGCTTCGTATAGAACTGGAGAACCGAGAGATTACCGATCAGGTAGAAAAAAGCATACAGAAGAAGTTTCATCACTCGCTTTGGAGCAAATTCGCAAAGGCTGTTATCACCTATGAGCTTGTTCAGCCGAATGACAAAATTGCGGTCTGCATTTCGGGCGGCAAAGATTCGATGCTTATGGCGAAGCTTTTTCAGGAAATGCAGAGGCATCAGAAGTTCCCGTTTGAGCTTGTTTTTCTTGTAATGGATCCGGGTTACAGTCCCGAGAACCGCAACATTATTGAAAAAAACGCGGCTTCGATGTCGATACCGATAACTGTTTTCGAGTCGGATATTTTTCAGTCGGTCTATAACGTTGACAAGAATGCTTGCTATCTTTGCGCGAGAATGAGAAGAGGTCATCTTTACAGCAAAGCAAAGGCACTCGGCTGCAATAAAATCGCGCTCGGACATCACTTTGACGATGTTATTGAAACGATACTTATGAGTGTGCTTTACGGCGGTCAGGTGAGGACGATGATGCCGAAGCTTCACAGCGATAATTTCGATGGAATGGAGATAATTCGTCCGATGTATCTTGTCCGTGAGGACGACATAAAGCATTGGCGTGATTACAACGGTTTGCATTTTATACAATGCGCCTGCCGTTTCACGGACACCTGCACGACATGCAATCCGACGGGTCCTGTTTCAAAGCGTCAGGAGATAAAGCATCTTATCGCTGATTTGAAAAAGGTAAATCCTCAGGTCGAGATGAACATATTCCGCAGCATTGAAAATGTTGACCTTAATGCGGTCGTTCAGTACAAAGACAAAAACGGTATTCACAATTTCCTTGATGGGTATGGTGAATAAATTTGTGTCATACGAAATAAACAAAGTCCCGAAAGATCAATTCTTCGGGACTTTGTTTTATATTTAGGCACAAAAATAACCGCTATGCATAAACACAGCGGTTATGATGTTGGTTAAATGACCAAAAGCGGTAATTTCGCCCCAAACAATGTTGAAATATTGTTTGTAAGGGCAATAATTATCTCTTTGAGTCTGTCTCTGCAATTCCGCCAACATTTGGTGTTTTGCCGTAAATCACGTAATATAGGCACTTTCGCAACATTTTACAACAATAGAAGAACACAGAATTTCTGCGCATTTATGTATGATTTTGCAACTTTAAAGACCAAATAAAGACCGGACATACTCCTGTATCCATTAATCGGTCAGATATTCTTTTACCGCTTTTCCAACACTAAAAACACAGCTAAATCATATAGTATGGTAAAACATATATTTGCATATTTCATTGCACAATTCTAATTCATTTCAGCATTATCAGTCCAAAGTTCACACTGCATCATAACTGTCTGAACAGCATCTTCCATTCCTTCCGGAGGATAACGATGCTTTTTCAGCAGTTTTTTTATCATCATACGCATTTTGGCTCGGGCAGATTCCCGCTTTTGCCAATCAATGGTCTTATTTTTACGAAGTGTATCTGCAAGTTCCTTTGTAATGGCTATGAGCTCATCGTTTTCATAAAAATCCTTGATTGCCTGTGGCTTGGTCAAAGCATCATAAAATGCCAATTCATCGGGTGTCAGTCCAAGCTGATCCCCCTCTTTTTGTGCAGCAGCAATCTGCTTTGCCAAATTCAGCATTTCCTCAATAACTTCTTCATTCGTCAGCATGCCATTAAGATAAGCATTAAGAGAACGTTGCATTATTTCGCTGAATTTTTCAGACTTAACTACATTAGTCCTCCGATATACGGAAACCTGTTCGGCAATCAGCTTTTTCAGAAGTTCAACAGCGAGATTTTTTTCTTTCATATTGGCAACTTCCTGAAGAAATTTTGGATCAAACAGAGAGAATTCTTCCTTAACATCTGAAAAAAGATTTATCACACCTTCGCTCTTGATGCTTTGCTTCAGAAGTTCATTTATGCGTCCGTTTATTTCAGGCAACGATAATTTCTTTCCAACACCTTTGTTTGTTAAACGTAAAACAAGAACACGAACTGCTTCAAAAAATGCAGCTTCATATCGCATTTCCTCGTCAACCATAGAAGAACAAAGTGAAAGTGCCTGATGAAGAATAAGTGCTTCTTTTACAAATGAGTCCTTGTCATCAGCCTTTTCTCTGCCAATAATGAAGTTTACGGCTCCGCTTATTGTTTTTGATCTTTCAAGATCTGTTCCCGCAGCGAACTTGGAATAATCATAACCGTGGAATATATCACGGCATACAGACAATTTTTCAAGGAATTTCGGATATGCAACTTTAGCAACATCGGTATCACCGTAATTCTTTTTATCACGTGCTGTATAGTCATTCATTGCCTGTTTCAAAGCTGTTGCAATACCTACATAATCAACTACAAGTCCGCCTTCTTTATCTCCGAATACTCGGTTTACACGTGCAATAGCCTGCATAAGATTATGTCCTGACATAGGCTTGTAAACATACATTGTTGCAAGTGATGGCACATCAAATCCTGTTAGCCACATATCTACAACAATAGCTATTTTCATCGGACTGTTATTGTCCTTGAATTTCTTTGCAAGCTCGTCCTTGTGATGCTTATTGCCTATAACTTCACGCCATTCTTCGGGATCGTTGTTTCCTGAAGTCATAACTACGCCTACCTTTTCCGTCCAGGAGGGACGAAGTTCCAGAATGCGTTTATATATCTTCATAGCAATAGGCCTGGAATAAGCCACAATCATTGCTTTACCGGTAAGCAGATTTTCACGGTTATTCTCATAATGCTCAAGAATATCACATACCAATGAATTAATGGTATTGTCATTTCCGAGAACAGCTTCCAGCTGACCAAGCTCGTGCTTGCTTTTTTCGATAACCTCTGCATCTGCATTGGCTGCCATTATATCATATTCATCATCAATCAGCTTCAGTGTCTTTTCATCAAGATTAAGCTTTATTACACGGCTTTCATAATAGACCGGTCGTGTTGCTCCGTCCTCAACCGCCTGTGTCATATCATAAATATCAATGTAATTTCCAAACACTTCAATTGTGCTGCGGTCTTTTGATGAAATAGGTGTACCTGTAAATCCGATATATGTAGCGTTAGGCAAACTGTTTCGGATAATACGTGCTGTACCAATCTTGATTTTTCCTGTTTTTTCATCTACCTTTTCGGTCAAGCCATACTGTCCTCTATGAGCCTCATCAGCCATAACTACAATGTTTCGGCGTTCTGAAAGCGGTTCGCCTGATTCCTCAAATTTCTGCATTGTAGTAAAAATAATACCGTTAGCCTGTCTACCTGCCAGCAAGTTCTTTAAATGTTCACGGCTTTCTGCGTGCATAGGCTCTTGCCTGAGAAAATCCTTACATTTTGCAAACTGTCCATATAGCTGGTCATCAAGGTCATTTCTGTCAGTCAATACAACAATTGTCGGACTGTCAAGAGCTTCCTGCAAAAGATGAGCATAGAATACCATAGACAACGATTTTCCGCTGCCCTGTGTATGCCAGAAAACGCCGCCCTTACCGTCAGTAACAGATGCGTGTCTGGTTGATTCAACTGCTTTTCTGACCGCAAAATATTGATGATAACCTGCAAGGATCTTAATATTATTGGAACCGTCATTTGAAAAGCATATAAAATTCTTTACAATATCAAGCAGTCTTTCTTTTTGGAATATCCCCTCAAAAAAAGTATCAAACTGTGCATATTGAGTATTTTCATAATCTCCGTCTTTAGTTTTCCATTCCATAAATCTGTCTTCGCCTGATGTTATTGTTCCAGCCTTGGAAGTCAACTGGTCGCTCATAACACATATAGCATTATAGTTAAACATTGATGGAATTTCTTTCATATAATTACGCAGCTGCCTGTATGCTTCCGAAACGTCAGTTTCCTCACGGGAGGGCGATTTCAGTTCAACAATTACCACAGGCAAACCGTTTAAAAACAAGATAATATCCGGACGCTTGTTGCTGTTCTCAATAAAAGCCCACTGATTTGCTACAATAAAGGAATTGTTTTCGGGATTTTTATAATCAACGAGATACACTATAGAAGAGCGTTCCTCACCGTCAACAAAAAATCTTACAGGTATGCCGTTTTGCAGATAATCCATAAATACTGCATTTTTCTGCACAAGCTCTCCGTTTTCAAAGTTTTTGAGCTTATAGATAGCATCTTGTATCGCATCATCGGGCAATTCCTTATTCAGATGATACATCGAATCCATAAGCACATCTTCATATAACGGACTGCTAAAATCTCTTTCTATATCGGGACCGTAAACGTGAGCATAACCCATTTCTTCAAAAAGCTGAATTATTGAGTTTTCGTAATCGGCTTCGGTATAATAGGTCACCATTTTATTCACCACTTTCAATATGAGAAGAAATATACTTTTTTACTTCATCATTTATTTTGTTGATAATCGTATTTGCTTTTTCTTTTGATTCTATTTTATCTTTATTTTTAGCACAATAGTATCCAGTAATAGCCATTTTCATCTTGCTCAACTCATTATTACGTTTGTACCAATCAATAGTAAAACTATTTTGTATTATACTTTTTATTTCTTCAAAGTCTTCTGAACTAACTACATTACACAATATATTTCCCATATTTTTTGTGAGATGATTATTTAATTCGTTGTCATCATCTAA
Organism: uncultured Ruminococcus sp.; assembly: GCA_937926145.1. Classification (GTDB taxonomy): domain Bacteria; phylum Bacillota; class Clostridia; order Oscillospirales; family Ruminococcaceae; genus UMGS363. Next base: position 28,420 of record CALANW010000140.1, read on the forward strand.
ACTTATACTCAAATTATTGTTTTCAACTTTTTCACCATATTTAGAAAAATCACTAACAGACTGAACATGCTCTTTATTTACAAACCTTATATAGTTTAATTGATGCTCTAATTCGGGAAATAGCGTTGCTTCATTTATGTTATATAAATCCAACTCTTTAAGTATAGATTCTTTGTTTTCACCATTAATATAAAAGAATCTTTCAGAAAACTCTTCTCTTAAATTTCCCTTAGATTTTGTAATTATTGAATTTCCGACCTCCGAACCTGAAACTATCGTAAACAGACTCGCTAATAAAAAAACTCCACTTTGTTTTCTTAATCTTTCATTTGTATATGTAGGTGTTACCATATAGTTATTTTGTATTAGCTTTACAAATTCTGGAAAATATGTTTTTTGTAGCCATCTATCTTTTGTTTCTATATCAATGATCTGATTTTGTCTAAGTCTTTCAAGAATTTCGGAAATAGTGTTTTCTTTTGATAAATCATAACTAGCCAATGCAGATACAATCTTTACTTCTTTATCAGTCGACTGTGATGGATAATAATTATTTGTATAATAAATAACTCCGTATGGTTCTTTTTCAACTTTCTCATCGTCTGATTCATATTCTTCGTTCCCATGTATTTTGCATGCAAAATATAGTGCTACCAGCGGATTCGTTGTCAGATCTAAAAGTCTGGTACACATTCCATAATGCTGATATTTTGTCATAATATCAAACAATGTACTGAATTCTTTGAATTCCATCGGTATTTTTTGCAATGGAATCTGCATCAGCTTATGCTCAATACTAAGCATATCATTTCTGAAAACACTTGGCTCTATATCCCAGAAATCAGCTTCTTGACCTCTAAAGTACCATTCTGTCGAAGTTCCATCAGCTGACTCTCTTAATGCTTTAACTTCACTAATGAATGAACTTACAGAGTCTATTTCTATTAAATTATCTAAGTCCAATTCTTTGTATGCCAAAATGTTTCACTCCTTTATACGATAAATGAAAATTTACGCCTGCAAGCAGCTTAAATCTCGACCGCCGATACATCAATCTCGCCGTTCATCAGCTTCGGCAGAAGCGTGTCACGGAGATTTGCCAAATTATTTGCTTCAATTCTATTGGTATATACTGTTTCAAGCATCGGAGCTACTGCCTGATTGAATTTTTCGATATATTCAGCAGAGGGAATACAGATAGGATATACCATTATCTGCTGTTTGTCACCTCTGGGCATTTTTGTTCCTTTTGAACCTGTAACCATATAATCAAAGAATTTGTCTGCATACAGGGCACAGTATAGAAATGCAGAATAATCAGTTTTGTTCGGCACAAAGCATAGAACATCTGTTGAGCAACCACAATCAGAAAAGCAATATAGTATTTTCTTGAAATACGGGCGAATATTTGATATAAGCACATCGCCCTTTTTGCAAGCAGTAGTCTGTTTGATTGTAGGTAGTGTGGTAGCCTGAACAGCACCTTGACGGTTTGGCTGCATATTTTCCGTGGAGTAGTAGGTATCCAAAGTCAAATCATCAATATCCACCTTATCTTTGGAGTAATCGCAGATTTCGGAGAGTGTACCCATTCGCCAATCATCAGGCATAACCCCACCAAACGGCTCAAAGTCAACAAACCAAGATTTAAAAATCGCCTGCGCCTGCTGCTCTAAATTTTCATTTATCTTATTATTCAATTCAATTTTTTCGTCAATAGAAAGAAGAATGGATGCTATCCTTTTCTGTATTTCTAATGATGGCAAGTTAATCTCAATGTTTTTAAAGTTTTTAAGTGGCTGAGACAATGCCGGAACGCCAGTTTGATTTGCAAATGATAGTATTTTATGTTGCCCCTCGTATGTATGAAAATAGTAAACAATATATGGAACAAATACTCTTTTTTCATCAAAGGTGACTCTGAACTGACGTTGTGAACATAAATATGCTTCATATGCGGAATCATTTGGTATATAAGCAATTTGCCCTAATGTTCCGCTTATTGTTACAATAACATCATTACGGTGTGCAATCGATCTATAAAGCGAGTTTGCTTTCTCCTCCGTAACATATTTTGTAATATTATCGGTAACCTTATATCCCTTAAGATTCGCACCATCTATGATAGGAAAACCATAATCTACAAAACAAGATACTTTTAGATTGGATCCGAACGGACCTGCTGCGATATCAACAATTACACTATCAAGTTTTATTGTTTCCATGTTCATTCCAAAATCATCCTATCCAATATATTTTCTATGCGCCAGCTTCACATTACTCTGCTTCACCATCGCATATTGAAGTGTAGTATCTATTCTTTGATGACCGAGCAGCTGTTGAAGCTGTTCGATCGGCATACCCTTGTCGATAGCCATTGTTGCAAGAGTACGTCTGAATTTGTGCGGATGCACCTTGTTAATACCAAGTTTTTTGCCAAGCTCACGAAGCCTAAGCTCAATGCTTCCTATTTTCAAGCGGTTATAGGGAGCTTTGAGCGTTACAAACAACGCAGGATTATCATCTGTACGTGAGTCAAGATAATTTTGAAGATGCAACTTTGTCCGGGCATCAAAATAAACCATACGCTCTTTATCTCCTTTTCCGAGAACAACACATTCCCGTTCCGTAAAATCTATATCCTCTCGATTCAGCAGTACCATTTCCCCTACACGCATACCTGTTGATGCAAGCATATCTATCATCGCCAGATCACGGAACTCAGTGCAGTTATCACGCATAAGTTCAAGATTTTCATCTGTATATGTATCTTTAACCGTTTTGCTTGTCTTAACCTTGTGAATGCGGCGAACAGGGCTTTTTATTATGTAATCCTCATCTTCAAGCCATGAGAAAAAGCTGGACATTATACGCCTGATATTATCCATAGTAACCTTGCACGCTTTTTTCTGTGATTGATATTCTGCAAAATAGCAGCGTAAATCATCAGTTGTTATGTGCTGTACCTCTTTACCGATCGAAGCAAATGCCGCTGTAATGGTTCTATCATAATAATGCAGGCTCTTTTCGGAACAACCCTCAATCCGCTTTGCGGACAGAAAGGCAGATAAAAGCTCTTGATTTGTAGCCGTGCTGTCATTATTGACAGATTGGCTAACCTCAATTTCAGCAAAAAGCTGCTCAAGAACAAATCGAAGCTCTTTGAGCTGCGCATTATCAAGATGTTTTAGCATCCGCTGTTCAATTTCAGTAATAAGTTTTGTTTTCATAATCATTCTCCTTGTTAATATTTATTGGAGAACGACAAGCAACGGCTGTTCTGTGTAAAACCTCGCCGTTGATGAGGCTTTGATAATATAAATGAAAATTTAGAGCAGCAGGCGCAGGCTCTATTCAAGGCTTGGTTTGTAGATTTCGAGCCGTTTGGTGGGGTTATGCCGGAGAATTGGGAAAAGAAGTCTTTAGGTGAAATATCTGAAATGAGTGCAGGCGGAGATAAACCAAAGAATGCAACAGAAATACCTACAACTGAAAATACAGTACCTATCTATTCAAACGGAATATCTAATGAAGGATTATACGGATTTACTGATAAAGCAAAAATTGTTGAAGAAAGCGTTACTGTATCAGCAAGAGGTACAATTGGCTATGTTTGTTTAAGGCAAACTCCATATGTTCCTATTGTCCGCTTAATAACAATTATACCAAGAACGAGTATTGTTTCGGCTAAATATATCTATTTACATCTTAAAACTATGAATATTTCTGGTACAGGTACTACTCAACAGCAACTTACTGTTCCAAATTTCAAAAGTACAGAGCTATCTATACCAAATATAACTGTTATTAATAAATTTACATCAATAGTAAATCCTATGTTTGAAAAAATAAAAGATAATAAGATTGAAAATCAACGACTTGCGTCTCTCCGTGACACCCTCCTGCCCAAACTGATGAACGGCGAAATTGACGTATCAGAAGTGCAGATTTAAGCGGCTGCATCCCATAAATTTTCATTTATCTTATTATTAAGTTCGATTTTATCATCAATTGACCTAAGAAAACAGCCAATTTTTCGTTGAATTTCAAAATTCGGGAAGTTAATTACAAGTTTTTCTAAGACATTTGTTTGTACACGTTGCCTGCCCGATGAACCAACCATTGATTTTATTGCGGGTTCACGCACAATGGGGCTACATATAAGATAATAAACAAAATCCGCATCTGTAACCCCCTTGATAGCTCTGAATACAATATATTCTGTAGAACCAAATCCTACTTCATCGCTTTCTAAAATACTAACCTTAGCGGTTTTTCCATTTTCAAGGCAAGGTGTTATTCTTGCCATTATTGTATCACCATTTCTGAACTTAGTACCACCTGTAAACTCCGATAATTCGTATTTTTGAATATCTCTACGAAATGGTTGAAGCATATCCATTGATATTTTTTTTGCTATCGTTCCTTTTGGCAAAAATTCCTTTGGATTGATTTCTATCATATCTTTAAGATTAGCCGTATGCCATTTTATTTCCATTTTTATTCCCCACTTTCATCTTCTGAAGCATCTGCAACATCTGATCTATAGGCATCTTCAATTGAATAAATTTCACCTAAAATACACTCAACAATAATGACAATATCTATTTTTTCCTTCACTGATACACTGCCTTTAAAAGAATAACCAATCTCAAGAGTTGCATCTACATTATATTCCACTGTGTTTTCAGATTCGTTTATTACAGATATATTATTGTAACTTAAAAGTTTGACATATGTACTAGATATCAATCTGTTCTTTTCAATCAAACCATAATCTCGCTCTATCATTTGTATTTCAAAATCTGGAGATTCAAGCCATTTGATGAGTTCACTATTTTCAGAATAAGTTTCAATTGGCTGATACGTATAAATATCAATTTCTTTTGCCCATTTTTCTAAGACTCCCTTTATTTCATCTTCGGAAGAACAAATGGATATTAAGGATTGAGGATTTAATTTTATAAACTCTTCAATTAGTGTTTCTTTGAATCCATTATCTTTAGTGTAAAAGATAATGTCTGCTTGTCTATGCGATAGTACAAACTCTAATACACTTTCCCATATGAGAACATCTTTGAAGCCTTTATCAGAATTTTTCTCTTTCCCACCAAACGGAGGCACTTTGTCAAAAGCACGTTTAACAATGCCCTTGAATCTATTATCGCTTGGGATGGGAAGCATAATTACTTTGTTTATTCCTGATTTTATTTCCTCTTGATATGCATGTAATTTTTCCGTTATATATGTACTGTAATCGTCTAATGCAACTCTATTGACGGAGTATTCTGGTAGAATCCATTTCTTGAAATATGCTTCGAATTCAATTATCTTTTTATCGTGAGCCTCAATTATCTGCTTTTTCATTTCATTCCAAGTAACTTCTGGAATTGCTATCGTAACCTTTTCATATATATCCAATTGATTCACCATATCAATCACGTTTTTATAGGTGGCGTTAAACGAAAAAGATGTAAAATCAGCTTTCTTTTCATAAGGTTGAAATAGAATATTTGTATCAAATACAATAAAATATTCTTTTTTATCTGAGCTCATACCCAATAGCCCCCAGCTTCTCTCTGATCTCATCTTCAAGCTCGTGTGACTTAGCAAACATCTTGGAAAGCTCAGATGTCAGACGTGCCATTTTCTCCTCGAAAGGCTCGCCGTCTTCCTCTTGATCTTCAATTCCAACATATCTGCCGGGAGTCAGGATATAGTCCTGCTTTCCGATTTTCTCGGTAGTTGCAACAGCACAAAAGCCCTTAACATCATCAAGTGTGCCGTTCTGAAATTTTTCTACTGTTTCCGCAAGTAGCTTTATATCATCATCTGATAAATCCCTATGTTTACGATCAACCATAAAGCCCATTTTACGGGCATCAATAAACAGAGTTTTGCCCTTCTGCTTTTTGTTTTTCGTAATAAACCAGAGCGTTACAGGAATAGTTACGCTATAAAAAAGTTGTGTTGGCATTGCAACAATGGCTTCGATAAGATCATCTTCAATAATCTTTTTTCTGATGTCACCTTCACCGCCTGTCTGTGTGGAAAGAGCACCGTTAGCAAGAACAAGCCCGATTTTCCCGTTAGGTGCAAGATGATGTATCATATGCTGAATCCACGCATAGTTGGCATTTCCGGCAGGAGGTGTGCCATATTTCCATCGCAAATCATCTTTGAGCTTTTCCTGTCCCCAGTTAGAGAGATTAAAAGGAGGATTTGCCATAATAAAGTCCGCTTTGAGTGTTTTGTGAAGATCATTAAAAAAAGTATCTGCGTGATATGGTCCAAAATCAGCATCAATGCCACGGATTGCCATATTCATTTTTGCCATTTTCCAGGTATCAGCATTTGACTCCTGACCGTAAACAGCAATTTCCCCACGTTTTCCACTGTGAGCCTGAATGAACTTAGCACTCTGTACAAACATACCTCCTGAACCACAGCAAGGGTCATACACACGACAGTTCTTAAATGGTTTCAGAATTGCTACGATCGTTTTAACAATACTTGCCGGAGTATAAAATTCTCCGCCTTTTACACCTTCATATGCAGCAAACTGTTGGATACAATATTCGTAAGTCCTTCCAAGAAGATCCTTATTATCTTCCGTATCTTCCATATCCATATTTGTAAACAGATCTACAACATCGCCCAATACCCGCTTTTCAAGATCAGGACTTGCGTAATTCTTGGGTAATACATTTTTGAGAGTTGCATTTTCTTTTTCTATTGCTCTCATAGCATCATCAATAACCGTTCCGATTTCAGGTGTATGAGCAGCAGAAGCAATTTTGCTCCAGCGAGCCTCCTCAGGTACAAAGAATATATTTTCTTCAGCATAAGCGTCTCTATCATCCTCAAAGCCATCACCATCAGCAATAAGCTGCTGATAGCGTTTGTCAAATGCGCTTGAAATATATCGCAGGAAAATAAGACCGACAATAACTTTTCTGTATTCTGCTGCAGGAATATGTCCCCAAAGAACGCAAGCAGCATTCCAAATTTGTTTTTCAAATCCAATATTGGTATTATTTTTTTCAGGCATATTTATTACCTCATTTTATATTTGATTTCGACAATACAGTGACGAGTTTATATTTTATTTATAATAATTATACCATATTATCATTGTTAATTTCTACAAAATAGAACGTATTGTGTGTACAAATTTTTTTGACTGTTTTGTGCACTTTTTCTATTTTTCCTTCCGTTTTCCACCCTCGGAGAGCGCCAGTACTTATGATATAGCCATTAATCGGCGGTGCAGATAAGGTTCTGCAATGTCATAAGTACTATGGCGTTACTTGCGCCGTGCGCAAGTAATTCCTGCGGCTTCGCCGCCGTTTGCCATTGCCCCGATATACAAAACAGCCCTGCCGCATCGTACCGAAAATGCAGCAGGGCTGTTGTTACTTGTTATCACCCGTAAACATAAAGTCATAGTTCAGGTCGAATGCCTCGGATATCCTCACAAGGTCGGAAATGTTAAATCCCGTTGCCTTGTCTGGAGCAATGTCATTGTCGAAAAGCTCGTCAAGCTTTTTCTTGGAAAGCATCAGGCTTTCGAGCTTGCTCTTCTGAATGTTCTTCCTTGCAAGGTTGGAAATCACGATTCTTGAAATGCTCACTTGCAGGAAATTGTACTCCTCGCTCGCCGCAAGCTTTGTCATAATGTTGAGAACCATATCCTTGGGCGGAATGTGACCGAGAAGCGAATCTTCCTTTTTGGCATTTCCCACAGATACACTCTCAGGCACAAGTGCGTCCACGGAATAGTTGAGATATTCCGCAATACGAAGCAGGTCAGCCCCCGACGGCATCTGTCCCGAAAGCATACTTGCGATATGATCGGGGTGAGCTTTCAGAACGTTGTACACCTTGCCCATTGAGCTTCCTTCAAGCTTTTCTGCAGCATTTTTGCCGCTGTCATCGGAATAATCCTCGAAAAAATAATCCACGGGAACGCCGAAATAATCGGACAGCATCATAAGGATATCCGAATTTACCGTAGCTCCCTCCTGCCAGCGTTTGAGATTGCCTGCACTAAGTCCCAGCGACTTTATCAGTGGCGTTGGCTTGACATTTCTCTCTTTGCATATCTTGATAAGTTGGTCATAGAACATAAAAATATCCTCCCGAAATTATGTATATCCTACAAAATCATATTTTTCTATTGACAAATCTCTTTTAGTGCATTATACTATATCTTACAGTGAATATACTATAAGGTATTTACTTATCTACTTGTATTATATCACACCTTATAGTATATTGTCAAGTTTTTTATAATACAGGAGGAGTATATATCGAATGAGAGCAAGAACAATATCAATTTGCCAGGGAAAAGGCAGTATCGGTCACAACAACAGAGCGTTCCACACAAAGAATACCGACCCTGCACGAACAAAAAACAACATCGTGTTCGTCCGTGAACCTATCGGAACGGCTTATGATAAGCTGTTTTCCGAAGCGGTCGAGCGTTACAATGCAAAGCAGAAGCGGAGTGACCGAAAAATCAAAAGCGGCTACTTTGAATATCAGTTCGGACAGCCTGTTACGGAAACAAAGCTGACTTCGCCCGACAAACGCAAGAGCTTTTATGAATACCTTATCCAACTCGGAACTATGGAAGATACGGGCGTAGGCGCAGAAGCGGCTGAAAAAGCAACCGCCTGCCTTTGCGAGTATATGAAAGGATTTCCCGAACGGAATCCCAACTTTTATGTTTTTAATGCTGTTATACATCTTGACGAGAAAACGCCTCATTTGCACATCGACTATGTTCCGGTGGGACATTACAAGCGTGGCGTTGACACGCAGAACGGCATTGCGCAGGCTTTGAAAGAAATGGGTTACGGCATCGGAAAGAACGCTATTGCAAAGTGGCGGCAGTCTGAATATCTTGTGTTCCGCAGGATTTGTGAAGAGCATGGTTTTCTCATTTCCGAGCCGATAAAGTCCAGAGGCGTGAGCTTTGCCGTTGAGGAATACAAGGAAATTCAGCACGAAAAGGAACGTCTTTCGGCAGAACTCCAACCTTTGAGAGAAATGGAGCTTGTTGCAGAAGAAACAGTAGTTATCGGAAAGAAACAGCTTTTATCGCACAACATCACAGTATCTCCCGAAGAGTTTGAACAGTTGGAACAGCAGAAAAAGGCGGTTGCTGTTCAGTCAATCGACAATCAGTATGACCGTGACAAACTTGCAAATCGAAAGCAGGCACTTGATGAACGTGAAGCGGATATTGCTGTTAAAGAAAATGAAAGCCTGTCCCGTCTTGCTGACATAAGCTCACAGCTTGACAAGCGTGAAAGTGAAATTACTATGTCTGAACATCATGTTATCGAAACACTTTCAGATGCACAAAGAAAAAATGATGAAGCTGAGAGAAAAATGGAATCAGCCGACCGTATGTATGAGAAACAAATTGAACTTAACAAGAAATATTCGGAATTGGAACGTGAGATACAAAATGTCAAACGTGAACGAGATCAGAAATCAATGGAGATTCGCCATATTCGTCAGGCACTCGGTATTCCGTATAATGACGAAAAAACCGATGCGGAAGAAAAATCAATGGTATCAGGGACGAACTTCATTCGATAGACCAACTTTTGAGTGATGAACTGCGTCTGTCATGGTTGCAGATGAAAAACACCACTCCGCTTGAAATGCTTAATATGCTCATAGACAGATTCAAAAACCGCATTTCCGAAGCAGACAAGGAGCTTGAAAAAAACCGTTCGGTCATTCCAAACCTTAAAGAAAAGCTCTCGTTCATTAAGCAGGAATTTATCAAAGTTGTGCTTGCCGTGAACACTCTTGTGTATTCGGACAAATACTGCCGTGGATTGACGGGGCTGAGCAAAGCACTTGCAACGGGTATCAGTCTTTTCACGGACAGCACTTTCAAGAAGCTCGGCGAATATGATTCAATCGACAAATGTGCAATTGACGATGAGATCCGTGAAAATATGAACTGCTTTATTGAACCCGAAAAAAGCAAAGCAAGCAGTTATTATGAAAGATAAGGAGAATTTACTATGGAGAACAAAAGAGAAATTATGGCGAAAATCGTTGCACTTTTATCACAGCTCATTGAAAATGAGAGTGAAACACAGAAAGAAAAACCACCCGAACGCTCTGCCAAGCCTGTGGAAATGCTGACAATAAAGGAATGTACACAGGTTGTCAGCGGACTTTCAGAACACACAGTCCGTCAGCTTGTGGCACAACATAAGATACCTTACATAAGAACAGGACAGGGCAAGCGTGGAAAAATACTTATCAGCAAGGCAGCATTGCTTGAATACTTGGGAGGTGCTGCCTGATGAACACTGCTCCTGCGTGGCTTGAGGAAAAGGGAAAGATAAACGAGCCGTTATTCTGCAAGGAGCTTGTGGAAAAATATCCGATTATCTTTTCCGAAAACAGATTTTTCGATTATAACGGAGAGGTCAGCGAGGACATTATTTCCCACAAGATTTCCGAGATAGTAATGCCTTACGTCCCCAATAACGTTGCCGCTGTTGTAAAGCGACTTTTTGAAGCGTTGAAGCTATACTGCTTCTCCGAGCCTCTTGTTCCGAAAGAGGACGAAATTCATCTTCTCAACGGCGTTCTCAAAACGGACGGGACTTGGATTCCCGAGAAAAAATTTTGCATTAATCGACTGAATATCAGCTATGACCCCGAAATTTGGAACGGAGCATATTATCCCGAAAAATTTCTGTCGTTCCTTTCGGATATGCTTGATATTGATGATATTACTACCTTGCAGGAGTATCTTGGCTACTGCCTTATCCCGTCCACAAAGGGTCAGGCAATGCTTTTCATCATCGGAAACGGCGGCGAGGGCAAGAGCCGTATCGGTGTTGTTTTGCAGGAAATTTTCAGGTCGGCAATGGTGACGGGCTGTTTTCAGCGTGTCGAAACGGACAAGTTTTTCCGCTATAATCTGCAGAACAAGCTTCTTATGCTCGATGACGATATGCAGATGAACGCCCTGCCCTCAACAGGTTACATAAAAAATCTTGTCACGGCGGAGATACCCATTGACATTGAAGCAAAGGGCAAGCAGTCACGGCAGGCTGTGCTGTACTCACGCTTCCTCTGCTTTGGCAATGGCTCTCCAAAGGCATTATATGACAAGTCGGACGGCTTCGCAAGGCGTCTTATCGTGCTTACGACAAAGCCTATACCGCAGGGCAGAGCGAATGACCCGTTTCTTGCGGAGAAGTTTATTGCGGAAAAGGACAAGATTTTCTGCTGGATTTTTGACGGTCTGAAAAGGCTGATAAGGAACGATTTTCGGTTCACTATCTCGGAGAAAACCAAGCGGAACATTGCCGAGGTTATGGCGGATAACTGCAATATTATCGAGTATCTCGCAGACGAAAGATACATCTACTTTTCGGAAGATGCACAGTCCAGCAGCACCGATCTTTACGGCGGATATTTTCATTGGTGCTCGGAAAACGCCCTGACCGCTCTGCGGCAGGAAACGTTCATAGGCTGGCTGCGAACCAATGAGCGCAGATACAACATCAGATATGTATATCACGTTCCGTCAAGAAACGGTGGACACGTCCGAGGATTTAAGGGCATAAAAACATCTTATGTACCGATAGTCGCCTGAGGCGTGCAGGCGTGCGAAGCCCATAACTGCGTGGGTTTGAGGCGTGCATATCGGCGTGCGGAAAGCGTGCCGCACGGGGTATGCACATCTGCTGCACGGCTTAAAAGCACGTATTTACGCCATTCGCACGCCTGCACGCCATTTATGGCACTTTACACTTTTATATGACATTTTTTCTGTGTTTACGCTTGACTTTACGGTGGTAAAGTGATACAATATGACTATACAGGAGTATGTCATAAAATCTATGTTTAATGAAGGAGCTTAAATTTTATGGCTACTATTTCTAAAAGAGGTAAAAACTTCCGTATAAAAGTATCTTTGGGATATGATATGAACGGAAAGCAAATCATCAAATCCACAACATTCACTGCACCTGACGGCACAACTCCTAAAAAGGCTGAAAAGCTTGCTCAGCAGTATGCTTTTGAATTTGAACAGCACTGTAAAGGCTACGTTCAGCTGAATGAAAGTATGCGGTTCTCAGAGCTTGCCGATTGGTATTTTGAGAATTACGCTCCCGTGGAGTTAAAGGAAAGTACGGCGTATTCCTACAAAGGACAGTACAATAAGCATATTGCTCCTGTTCTCGGAAATGTTAAAGTAAAGGACATTACAACACCTAAACTTACGCAGATCATGCTCTCCTATAGGCTCAATCCCGCAACAGTCCGTAAAATCTACATAGTGATCCAGAGCATTTTTCACAGAGGTGTTGAACAGGGCTTCATTCGTGAATCGCCTTGCAGAAATGTAATTCTTCCAAAAAATCGCAATAAAAAGAAGCGTCCTGTTTTAGATGAACAGCAGTCGAGAGATTTTCTTACCCTGCTTGAAACCAAGCCGTGGGATGAAGATGTCAAGCGGATTATCAAGGTGCTTCTTTACACCGGTATGCGATGTGGAGAATGCCTTGCACTGTCGTGGAAAGATATTGACTTCGAGAATATGACCATTTCGATCAATCACAATCTTGCCGATGTAGGTGGAAAGCATTATCTCACTACTCCTAAAACCGAAAGCAGTATCCGTACTATCGGAATGAGTGACGCACTTGCGGAAATATTCATAGAGCAGAAGAAGTATATTGAGGAATTATCTTCGGCAATCGGCAGCAGCTTTGCTCACCCTGAAATGGTATTTACATCTGCGTTAGGTAATTACCGTGACAGGAATTCTCTTAATACCTCATTCAAGAGATTTCTGAAAGGTACAGGATATGAATTTTTGACGCTTCATCAACTTCGCCACTGCAATGCAACTCTGCTTTTAAACAGCGGTGTAGATCTGAAAATTGTTTCCGAACATCTGGGGCACTGCGATATTGGAGTTACTGCCAACATCTATGCCGATGTGCTGAAAAGTACCAAAACAAAAGTTGCAGACCTTATCTCGTTAAAGCTCTCTTAAAAGCCGACATAACATAAAAAATCCGCCCTTCTAAAAAGAGCGGATTTGAAAAATCTTTCAATAAAGACCAGATAAAGACCAAATTGATAATGGATTCGCCCCAAACAACGCAGATACGCCATTTGTACGGGCAATGATTATCTCTTTGAGAACTGAGGAGCGCGACGAGCAGCCTTTAAGCCGTACTTCTTTCTTTCCTTCATTCTTGGGTCACGAGTGAGGAATCCTGCCTTCTTGAGAACAGGACGGAGTTCTGCATCGTACTGGAGGAGTGCTCTGGAGAGGCCGTGACGGATAGCGCCTGCCTGACCTGTTACACCACCGCCTGCAACTGTGCAAACGATGTCGAACTTATCAGCTGTTTCTGTGAGTGTAAGAGGCTGTCTAACGAGGAGCTTGAGTGTTTCAAGTCCAAAATAATCGTCGATATCTCTTCCGTTGATAGTAACGTTGCCGCTGCCTGCGTAAACTCTTACTCTTGCAACGGAGCTTTTTCTTCTGCCTGTGCCATAAAAATAAGGCTGTTTAGATTCGTACATTTCGGCTTCCTCCTTATATTTCGATCATTTCAGGCTTCTGAGCTGCGTTCTCGTGCTCTGCACCTGCATAGGTTCTGAGTCTTGTGAGTGCTGCTCTGCCGAGTGTGTTGTTCGGAAGCATTCCGTTTACAGCAATTGTCATTGCCTTTTCCGGATTATTCTTCATCATATCGCTGTACTTGGTTTCCTTAAGTCCGCCGATCCAGCCTGTGTGCCACTTGAAAGTCTTCTGTTCAAGTTTCTTTCCTGTGAGAACTGCCTTTGCGCAGTTGATGATGATAACATTATCTCCGCAGTCTGCGTGAGGTGCGAAAGTAGGCTTATTCTTGCCTCTGAGAATTGATGCTGCAGCAGCTGCTACACGACCGAGGGATTTGCCCTCTGCATCAATAACATACCACTTACGGCTGATTTCGTTAGCCTTAGGCATATAAGTTGACATAGTCATTCTCCTTTTATTTTTAGTAGATATTGCCGAACTGATATCATTCAATGCAGGCAACTCCACTTACATTCTGATACACGTCGGACACAACGTTTATTATTATACACGGCGATGCGTCCAATGTCAATTGTCATTTTGCCGAATTTTTAAAATATATCCCTCAATCTCTCTAAATCTCTCTGTTTTGCTCGTTTTCTCTACAGTTCTCTAATTTCATTTCATTTTTTAATTTTTACTGAATTTCGTCGCATTTATGCGGTATTTGAGAGATTGGAACATTTATTTTGTGCAAAATGCAGACGGTTTATTATACCACAGCAGATAATTGCGGTCAAGTTTTTTTATAAAACATATTGCAAAGCCTTTTGTTTTGCGGTAAAATATATTTGACAGCAAATGCCAGCTTTTTGATGAATCATTCTTTCCTTTCTTGATGTTTAATTGCCGGCGTTGCTATAAGATCTATACTTAAAATTTTAATGTTTTTCGATTTTATGACAAAATCAGACGGTATTTTACAAATTTTATTGTGATAATACGATCAATTGATTCTGCTTTTATGCAAAAAGGATTAAAACGGGATAAATATATTGAAAGAAAATATATGCAAAACAAATCGATATATCTCTTATGTGTGATCTGTCTTGCAATGACTGCCTGCGGAAAGACAGCCGACAATGTGCAGGAACGCATAACAGAAGAATTCACAACAACAATTACAGAAGCAACGGGCGTCGAATTTACCGACATATCCGAATCACACGCTGCATTGTCACTGCCTATTGAAGATATTGCGCACGCATTTGCAGGACAGGTATTTACTGCACTTCAAAATAACAAAACCGCAGATGACCCTATCCCATACGCTCCTATAAGCACTGCACACGAGATACGGGATTTTGACCCTGAAGCTATGGAGGCAGAGCTTCGGCTGCTTGATATTGATTTTGACGGAGTTCCAGAATTATTTACCACTTCACACGGAACTATGGGAACGGGAGGACACAGCATATACACTGCAGACGGGCAATTTTACGGCTATGGTTTATACACGATCGATTTTTCTGATTTTATGACTGACGGCAAAGCTGTTTATGCTCCGAGTGGAAGCAACAGCACCTTTGGCTACACCAAGTTAGCTGTTGGTTTGCCGTATGTAAGCACAAACGGGGGCGGATTTTTCAATGGTTTGGAGACGCCCGTCCATATCTGCACTGACGGAAATGAGGTTGAAACGACGATATCTTCCGAAGAAGAATATCAAAAGCTTATTGAGGACAGCTTCGGTATATCTTATGAAAGCTTACAGCCTATTGATCTTGAAGATAACAGATACATTTCGGGCTATCTCCGTGTTCCCGACCCTGAAAATTACACCGAAGAAGATATATACAACTGTCTGCTGGGTTTATTGCAGGAATATGAGAGTGAGGAGCTGAAATGAATATGAAAAAGCTGACGGCATTTGTTTTAACCATGCTGTGTTTAACACTCACAGCTTGCGTAGATACAAAAAAACAGGTGAAAGAAACTGCGTTGTTGACCTCAGAAGTAACGGAAACTAAAAATAGTCCTGCCGATAATTCTGAATTGATACAAAATTATACGGACATCTTATATGGTATATTCAAGAATTATGATGTTGCAACGCCGCATACATACGAGCAATATTTTACAGAAGAGGATATTTCACCATATTATATTGGAGAACCCGCCGATATAGATATCGGAGATCACACCAAGAAAAGTGAGTGTACCACAGTGACCTTTGCGGATATAGACGGCGACAGTGTTCCCGAAATGTGTTTATCCCGTACAGAACCGGAGAAGTATTTCACAAATCTCGATTGGATAGATGTGTACAAGCCGAATGGTGTATGCGTGGGTACATTCATAGACGGGCAGCTTTGGGACGCTGACGGAAAAATATATGCCTGCGCTTATGATCTGACTTACGGTTCTGTCACTGACATATCGGATAACTTTATGTATGTTTACTGCACACTTGGCTTGCCGACATCGGAATACGATGCACACGACATCATTATAGGTTCGGCTGACGGTATTGCCGATATCTATGACTATTCTCCCGAAGAATTGCAGTCATCGGCGGAGTTCACGGACGATAAGTTTAAAGAGGTCTGTACAGAATATTTAGGCACAAGTATGTCAAAGCTTTTCGCCGACGGCTCGGCATTGCCTGCTGCGACAAAGTCTATAGCACTGGCAGACCCAATTAATTACAGCACTGGAGATATATCGGTGTTCTTGCAAAGTTTATTTGAGGAATACCTTGAAGCAATACCAAACTCCTGATCAAGCAGACGAAAGCCTGAACTCTTACTTTTCCCAATATAAATTTCAATGATCGATCCCCGTGCAGATCTGTACGGGGATTTTGCAATATCACAAATATTGTAAAAAAATCAAAATTTTACGAACGATTCGTTATTTTTTCCTGAAAATGGGTGTTTCTAACGGCTGTGCCCCCATTTTTTCCCGTCAGCACTTGACTTTGGGACGGGTTTGGTATATAATTGATATGAATGTTTTGATAAATTCGCAAGCAAATGCCGCTGTTTATGCATTTACTTTGGAAAGGACGATTTTTATGAAGCATACTAAAGCAGCTGCTCTCATTTCCTGCTTTGCAATGGCTTTATCGCTTTGCTCCTGCTCGCTGCCATTTCTGAACAAGGCTGATGAAGAGCCTCAGCCCGATGTTTCCGAGCTTCAGTCGCAGATAGAATCTTTACAGCACGATGTTTCTTCGCTAAAAGCGGAAACTGTCCCCGATATAAAGATAAAAAACAAGGAGGATTACCTCAACGGAAAAGATAATCCTGCGGTGAGCGAAGCTGTTGCCGAAAAGGAAAAGGTAATGGCCGATCTTCCTGCTACTATTATTATAAAGGACAAGGAATACAGCACGGAGCTTACCTCGCTCACTTTGAGCAATATGGACTTGAACGATGAGGATATTGTTGAGCTCAAATATATGGTAAATCTGACCGAACTTCAGATATATCAGAACAACATTACCGATCTTTCGCCGCTCAAAGGCTTGACCGAGCTGAAAAATCTTTCACTTTTCAAGAACAAGGTCAAAGATCTTTCGCCGCTTGCGGGACTTGTCGGACTGGAGAGCCTTTATCTTCGCTCGAATAACATCAGCGACATCTCCCCTCTTGACGGGCTTGTTCATCTTAAGGCGCTCGATATTTCCGACAACAATGTGAGTGATATTTCGCCGCTGACGAACCTCAAAATGCTTGAACTTCTTCGTCTTAACGATAACAATATTAATAGTATAACCGCTTTGAGCGGAATGGACAAGATGATCGGACTTCATTTGCAGAACAATGATATTTCCGACATCACTCCGCTGACGACTATGGGTGACCTCAACGAGCTTTATCTCGAAAACAACAGCATCGGTTCTATTGAGCCGCTTATGTCGCTGACTTCACTCCAATGGCTGAAAATAAGCAACAATCCGATAACGAATATCCGTCCCGCGGCTTCGCTCATAATGCTGAAAAAGCTTTATATGCAGGGTCTTGACATTCCTACGGAGGATATGGATTATCTTGCGGAGCAGCTCCCCGACTGCACATTCGTATATTAAGTGCGTGGGTTTCCACATTTTTGCTTTAAAAAGTTTATAATTCAATTTACATATTAAGGAATTAAGGAGAAAAAGAAAAATGATCATCATTCTCAAGAACAACGCTTCACCCGAATCCGTTGAAAAGCTGGACGAGCTTCTCAAAGAACAGGGTTTGAAGACGAACCACATTCAGGGTGCAAATCAGCACATCATCGGTCTTATCGGTGATACTTCCGCAATTGATATGCACAACCTTTATGCGCAGGACTGCATCGAAGAGATCAAGCGAGTACAGGAGCCTTACAAAAAGGCTAACCGCAAGTTCCACCCTGATGATACTGTTATCGAAGCAGGCGGCAGAAAGATCGGCGACGGTTCTCTTCAGGTCATCGCAGGTCCTTGCTCTGTTGAAACAGAGGAGCAGATACTTACTACCGCTCACGCTGTAAAGGAAGCAGGCGCAACAATGCTCCGCGGCGGTGCATTCAAGCCGAGAACATCCCCTTATTCTTTCCAGGGTCTTCGCGAAGAGGGCATCAAGCTTCTTCTCAAAGCTAAGGCTGAAACGGAACTTCCTATCGTTACCGAAATTATGAGCCAGTCCGATCTCCCCCTCTTTGACGAGATCGATGTTATTCAGGTCGGCGCAAGAAATATGCAGAATTTTGAGCTTTTAAAGGCTCTCGGCAAGACAAACAAGCCTATTCTTCTTAAAAGAGGTCTTGCAAACACACTTGAAGAAACACTTATGTCCGCAGAATACATAATGTCCGAGGGCAACCCGAACGTTATTCTTTGCGAACGCGGAATCCGTACATTTGAAACAATGACAAGAAACACATTCGATGTTTCCGCTATTCCGCTCCTCAAGCAGAAGTCACATCTCCCCGTTTGTGCTGACCCTTCACACGCTACCGGTATCATCTCACTCATCGAGCCTATGGCTCTTGCTGCTGTTGTTGCAGGAACAGATGCTCTCGAGATCGAAGTTCACTGCAATCCTAAGGCTGCACTTTCCGACGGCGGTCAGCAGCTAACACCGGATATGTTCAAGGAAACAATGAAGAAGATCAGCGGTCTTTGCGGCTATCTCGGAAGAACTATCGGCTAAAAAATTTCATCGGAAAGGAGTACGTTTTCCTAAAAAATGTCGGAAAACGGCGGTTTATCAATGGAATACACAAGAATACCCGTAAGAGCTTCGATAAATTATGAAGTCATTGTCGGAAAAGATATGCTTGACGGCTGCGGCGAATACATCAAGGCTGTTACAAAGGCGCAGAAATTTGCGATAATCACCGATGATACTGTCGATGCGCTTTTCGGTGAAAAAGTCGTAAAAAGCCTTGAAAAGAGCGGCTTTGCGGTATATAAATTCGTATTTTCGCACGGTGAAGCTTCCAAATGTACAGCTACGCTGCTCAACATTTACAGCTTTTTATGCGAAAAGCACATCTCACGCACGGACGCTCTTGTTGCGCTCGGCGGAGGTGTTGTCGGCGACATAACAGGCTATGCAGCGGCTACATTTCTGAGAGGTCTTGACTTCGTACAGATACCGACTACCCTGCTTGCGCAGGTGGATTCATCGGTCGGCGGAAAGACGGCTATCGACCTTCCCGAGGGAAAAAATCTCGTCGGCGCATTCAAGCAGCCTAAGCTCGTTATCTGCGACACGGCTACGCTTGACACGCTCCCAGAGGAATTTCTCATTGACGGAATGGGCGAAGTTGTAAAATACGGAATGATAAAGTCTGCTCCGCTTTTCGAGCTGCTTGAAACAAGAACGCTTGATAATATCAGAGAAATTTCCGAGAATGTCATCGAGCAGTGCGTTTCGATAAAGCGTGATGTTGTTGAAGCCGATGAATTCGACAAGGGCGAGCGTATGCTCCTCAACTTCGGTCACACGCTTGCACACTCTATCGAGCAGTACTATAATTACACGGGTATCACTCACGGCAAGGCTGTTGCTGTCGGAATG
Organism: uncultured Ruminococcus sp.; assembly: GCA_937926145.1. Taxonomy (GTDB): domain Bacteria; phylum Bacillota; class Clostridia; order Oscillospirales; family Ruminococcaceae; genus UMGS363. The sequence goes on from CALANW010000140.1 coordinate 48,052, forward strand.
AGAATGATCACAAGGCTTGCCGAAAAGCAAAATATGGCTGAAAAGGGTCTTACCGACCGTCTTATCGCCTGCCTTGAACGCTACAAGCTGAATGTTGAAGTTGAGCCTACCGAACACGAACTCGGCGGTGCTTGCCTTAACGATAAAAAGCGCGAAAGCGGCAGCATAAGCATCATTATTTGCAGTGAAGTCGGAAAATCGGCTGCTGTAAAGATGCCCGTTGAAAAATTTCTTGAATTCCTTGAAAAATAACAGGAGAAAATATGAACGTTACTATAACACCGTCGGGACTTATCGGCAGGATAAGCGCTCCGTCCTCCAAAAGCTTTTCCCACAGAATGATAATTGCTGCTTCGCTCGCTGACGGCGTTTCCGAGGTCAGCGCTGTGAACCCCTCCGAGGACATTGACGCGACCGTTGACGCTATGACAGCGCTCGGCGCGAAGATCGTCAATGACGGAAATGTTTACACTATAAAAGGTATCGGTGTCCCCTCTTCTTCGGCTAAGATCAACTGCCGTGAGAGCGGTTCGACGCTCCGCTTCATCATTCCCGTTGCGGCTGCGCTCGGCTGTGACACGGAATTTTCGGGCAGCGGAAAACTCCCGACCCGACCGATAACTCCATACAAGCGCGAACTTTCGCAGAAAGGCGTGAGCTTTGTTCACACGGACGGAGTTATGCCGTTCACGATGAGCGGAAAGCTTTGCGGCGGTGATTTTCACATTGAGGGCGATGTTTCGTCGCAGTTTATCACGGGACTGCTGTTCGCTCTGCCGCTTTGCGCCGAGGACAGCAGGATAATCCTCACCTCAAAGCTTGAATCGAAGCCTTACGCTGATATGACGATAGCTGCGCTGAAAGTTTTCGGCGTTGAGGTCGACGAAAGCGTTTCGGACGAGGGTTTTCCCGTCTACAATATAAAGGGAAACCAGCGTTACAAGGCTGCCGACTGCGCAGTTGAGGGCGATTACTCGCAGGCTGCGTTCTATTATGTTGCAAATGCGCTTGGCTCGGAAATAGAGATAGGAAATCTCAACGAAACTTCCGTTCAGGGTGACAAGCAGATATGCGAAATTCTTGAAAAATCGGGTTACGGCAAGGTCGGCTGCGGCGAATATGAGCCTTTCACGGTCGATGTTTCCGATATTCCCGATCTTGTTCCGATACTGACGGTGTTCGGCTGCTTCACCAAAGATGTGAGCAGGATAGTTAACGCAAAGCGCCTTAAAATAAAGGAAAGCGACCGTCTTAAAGCGATCGCTGACGCAATAAATGCTATCGGAGGAAACGTCGTTTACGGCGATGATTTTCTTGAAATACACCCCGTTCGTTCTTTCACGGGCGGAATGATCAACGGCTGCAACGATCATCGCATCGTTATGGCTTCGGCTGTTGCTTCGACAAAGGCAGACGGAGAAATAACGATAACCGATGCGCAGGCTGTTTCAAAGAGCTACCCCGATTTCTGGCAGGATTTTAAAAAGCTTGGCGGAAAAATTAGCACTGACCTTTAATGGTAAGAAAGGACTGAAAATGATGTCATCTTTTTGGAATCACAATATAACAGTTTCGATATTCGGCGAATCGCACGGTCCTGCGATCGGCGTTGTTATCGATAATCTTCCTCCGGGAGAGCATATCGACCTCGAAGAACTTCGCAACTTTATGGCAAGACGTGCGCCTAAAAAGGACGCAACTTCTACACAGAGAAGCGAAAAGGACCTCCCGAACATTATGTCGGGCGTTCACAACGGTTACACGACAGGTACTCCCCTTGCGGCTTTCATAAACAACACCGACCAGCACTCGCAGGACTATGGCAACATCTCAAAGCTTGCACGTCCGGGTCACGCTGACTACACGGGTGCGCTCCGATATAAGGGCTTCAACGATGTTCGCGGCGGCGGACACTTCTCGGGCAGACTTACCGCTCCGCTCTGCTTTGCAGGCGCAGTTTGCGGTCAGATACTCGAGCGCCGCGGAATTTACACGGGTACACACATTGCGCAGATACACAATATCAAGGACACAAAGTTCAATCCGCTCGAAATTTCGCGCGAGCAGATAATCGCACTTCGCCACAAGAAGTTCCCGACTATCAGCGACAAAAAGGGTCAGGCTATGTATGATGACATCGACCTTGCGCGCCGTTCGCTCGACAGCCTCGGCGGTATCGTTGAATGTGCGGTAACGAATGTTCCCGCAGGCGTTGGCTCACCTATTTTTGAGGGACTTGAAAACAGCATCGCACAGATCGTTTTCGGTATCCCTGCGGTAAAGGGAATCGAATTCGGCGCAGGTTTCCAAGTTGCAACGATGCTTGGCAGCCAGAACAACGACGAATTCTATGTGAATGAAGTCGGTCATGTTCTCACAAGAACCAACAATCACGGTGGTATCCTCGGCGGTATCTCCTCGGGTATGCCTATCATCTTCCGAGTTGCATTCAAGCCTACACCGTCCATTGCACAGCCGCAGCAGACTATCGACTACGGCAATCTCACGAACGGAGTTATCGAGATAAAGGGCAGACATGACCCCTGCGTTGTACCGAGAGCTGTCCCCTGCGTTGAAGCGGCAGTAAATATCGCGATACTCTCGCACATGCTCGATTATCCAAACTTCTGATAAAGGGGAGTTCTGATCTTGCAGGATTTCAAAACGGAAATTTCCACGCTCCATTCGGTAAAGATCGCAGTTTGCTATCTCCTCGACGAGATAGAAAAGCCGATCTCCGAACAGGAGCTTTACGAAATAGTTATGAAAAGCGAAGCCGTGAACTATTTCCACTATAATCAAGCAATAGATGAGCTGCTGAAAAGCGGCGCAGTAACAAAGTTTGAAGAAAACGGCGAAAACTTTTTCCAACTTGAAGAAAAAGGCAGACAAAGCGCTGAGTGTTATAACGACTATGTCCCCTACCACTTCCGCAAACGTCTGCTGAAATCAGCGTTCGCATTTTTCTCGGCACAGAAGCGTGACAAGGAAGCGAAGATCGACATCACAGAAACCACAACGGGATATAATGTTGATTGTACAATAGGCGGCGATGAGTTGGAGCTTATGCACTTTTCTATCTATGCCCCCGACCGCGATCAGGCTGAGATGATAAAGGAAAAAATTCACCTTAACCCTGAGCTTTTCTATACAAATGTGATAGGATTTTTACTGGAAAATAAGGAAGAAGAGTTTCAGGGTTAATTCGGAATTATGAATTCGGAATGCGGAATTATTGGCAAAGCTAACATTTGTCGAGCGATGCGAAGCTAACCAAAGTTTACGTTAATTCTGCAAGAATTTCGCTTTGTTTAAAGGGTGGCAGGAGTTTTAGGGGACAGCGTCCCATTGTCGCTTCCGCAGAAGCGAAACTCCCTAAATTAACAGCATAAAATCAGTTACAATAGCGCAAATAGTAACAACTAAAAAGGCGCAATTCACACAAAAAAGGTAAAACAGAAAATGAGAAATTATTCTGTAAAACCATAAAATGTGAATTGCGCCTATTCTGTTTTCCTTAAATAAACTATCCTTGCACGGAACGAAGTGAGTATATATTACCTGCAACGCTGTATGAATTGGCTGAACATCAGCGATATAGCATAATACGTCTACGCGAAATGCGCAGAACGAAGCGATAAGCATTTCACGCCGACATCGTTTGAGTGGCTATAGAATATGAATGTTAGCCCACATAAAAATGCAGCACTCCCCACATAGCAAAATATTATAAAATAAAAACAAACCTGTTTTCATTGAAAATCTTTGAAAACAGGTTTGTTTTTTATTTGCACATCTTAAATTGCTGACACAATTCTGAACGGGATATTGGGTGAGAAAACAACATTACAGCTTCTTCAGTCTTGCGAAGTTTGCCATTATCTTCTTTGTTCCGACCTTATCAAAGGCAATTTCGAGCATTGCATCGTTGGACATTTTCTTTACCGAGAGAATTGTTCCCTCGCCGAACATATTATGCGCTACCCTTTCGCCTACGCTGTAATCGGCATCGCTTTTCTGTGCTTTTTTGAGTTGCTGGTTTACGATCTGGCTCTTTAAGTCGTAGATCGGAGCGGCCACGATGAAGCTGTCGTCCTCGTTTTCCTCGTCGTGGTTATTGGCAGTGCTGTCAATTCTTTCGACATATTCGGCAGGAATTTCCTTGACAAAGCGCGAGATAGTATTCATCGTGGTCGAGCCGTACATCATTCGTCTTACGGCGTGTGAGATATAGAGCTTGCGCTTTGCACGGGTTATTGCAACATAAGCAAGGCGGCGTTCTTCTTCGAGGTCTTCAACGGTGTCCATACTTCTCTTGCTCGGGAAGATTCCCTCTTCCACACCAACGATAAAGACGGTGTCAAATTCAAGTCCCTTTGCGGAATGGATAGTCATAAGGTTCACGGCATCTGTCGTGGTATCCATTCTGTCGGCATCGGTGAAGAGTGAAATTTCCTCGAGGAACTCAGAAAGTGACGGTTCTTCGTCCTCGGTCTTGCTGTTGATATAATTCTGGATATTGGATTTGAGTTCGGCAATATTTTCAAGCTTGCCTGTTCCCTCTTCGCCGAGCGAACGCATATAGTCGCCGTAGCCTGTGACATCGAGGACTTCGTCAACAAGTTCATCGAGAGGTTCATTTGCGGCGAATTCGACAAGGCGTTCAAACATTGCAGCTGCTTTTTTGAGCGGAGCGACTTTTTTGCCGAGCATTGGATACTGCTCAACGTCCTGCATAATGGTTATAGGTGAAATTCCGAGGTCGTCGGAAATTTGCTCGATCATTGAAACAGTCGCATCGCCGATGCTGCGCTTTGGCTCGTTGATGATTCGCTTGAAGCGGAGCATATCCATACTATTATTTATTACGGAAAGGTACGCGATCATATCGCGGATTTCCTTGCGGTCATAGAATCGCAGACCGCCGATAACGCGGTATGGGATACCTTTGAGGGTGAATTCACGTTCAAGTGCGTTCGACTGGGCATTTGTACGGTAGAGAACTGCGAAGTCGCGGAACTCCTTGCCGTCCTTGTTCTGCTCTGAAATAGTGTTTGCGACAAAGCTTGCCTCGCCGTGTTCGTCTATGGCTTTGAAGAGGGTTATTTTGTCGCCGTCGCCAATATCCGTCCAAAGCTTCTTGTCATTTCGGCTGCTGTTATTTGCGATAACGGCGTTTGCGGCATTGAGGATATTCTGAGTTGAGCGGTAGTTCTGTTCAAGTCGAATTACAACTGCGCCGCCGAACTGTTCCTCAAATTTGAGAATATTTTCGATAGTTGCACCGCGGAATTTGTAGATAGACTGGTCGTCGTCACCAACAACGCAGATATTTCCGAACTTTTCCGAAAGAAGCGTTACAAGACGAAGCTGTGCATAGTTCGTATCCTGATACTCGTCCACCATTATGTAGCGGTAACGGTTGCTGTAATGGTCGAGAACGTCACTGCACTCGGTGAAAAGACGAACGGTAAGGCAGATTATATCGTCAAAATCGACTGCATTCGCTGCAACGAGTTTTTTCTGGTAAGCTGTGTAGAGCTTTGATATACCTATTTTATAGTAATCTCCGCCCGTCTGCTCTGCGTAGAGTTCAGGGGTGAGGAGGTTGTCTTTTGCGTGGGAGATTGCGGCGATAACGGCTTTCGGGTTGAAAATCTTATCGGACATATCGAGAGCTTCGTAGCAGGATTTGAGCAGACGAAGGCTGTCATCGCTGTCATAGATAGCGAAGTCGTGACCGTAGCCGATGCGCTCTATCTCACGTCTTAAAATTCTCACGCAAACAGAGTGGAAAGTTGCGGCTGTGATATTTTCAGCATTCGTGCCGAGCATCGTTTCAAGACGTTCTTTAAGTTCGCCTGCGGCTTTGTTCGTAAAGGTGATAGCCATTATCTTCCACGGGTCAACGGGGTTAACGGCAGCAATTTCTTTAAGGCGTTGGACGGTTTCCTCGTCCTTTTCGCCGTTATAGGATTCGAGGAAAGTCACATCGTCCTCGTTTGCCGAAGCAGGCACGTTCGTATCGGAATAAGCCAAGCCGAAATTCACCATATTCGCAATTCTGTTGACAAGCACGGAAGTTTTTCCGCTTCCTGCGCCTGCTAAGATAAGAACAGGTCCTTCGGTCGTGAAAACGGCTTTTTTCTGCATATCGTTAAGCTTGGCGAAATACTTCTCCAAGGCTTTTTTTCTTGCACTGATAAACTCATCTTTGACTGACATTTGAATCCTCCGAATAAGTGGGAGCTGAACTTCTCCCGAATAGTAATCATAAAAATATTATATCACAACCTTATCACAAACGGAAGTAATTTCTTCACTTTTTTACATATTGATAATATTTTCAAAACAGTTTTTTTACGTTCTGATTATTTCAATAAGCATTAAAACGCTGCGCAGGCTTGCATTTACCTGCGTCAAATTTATATCTTTTCAATATGATGGTTTTGTGAAAACTGTACAAAAAAGTTCATAAAAGATTTTTGGTAAATTTATATATTTT
>CALANW010000141.1 GCA_937926145.1 uncultured Ruminococcus sp.
TAGACAAAAAATCGGCGCAAAAGCCATATAAACCTGTTTTCAACATCAAGCTGTTTTCAACATCAAGCTGTTTTCAACAGCTACGAGATTTTGCTTGATTTTTTGTACACTTTCAGTTTAAAAATTAGTATAATTCAGTTTTTTATTGTTTCGGAAAAAATCTCCCAGTAGAATTTTCGCTCCGACTGCGGAAAATCGGACAAAATACCATGCTCGGGGTCGTAGAAAATGCCGTCCGCATAGAGCGACCAGTGCCAGCATCGCGGAGTTTCAAGGCTGAGAAGCGCACACCGTGGGAGATCGGCGGCGGTTTGAGCCTGTTTTCGCTCGGGTGAGAATTTAATGCCGTGCTCGGTCAGGATGCGCTTCATTTCTTTAAGGTCGGTTTCGCGGTCGTTGCCGAGATATTCGCATATATATTCGGTTGATGTTCCGAGCAGCATTGCAAGCACAGCCTGACCGCACTGCAGGTCTGTCGGTTCGTGGATATAGTTTATGTTCATAGTTCACCTGTTTCTTTTATACTAAACACCAATTAAAAACTATACAAAAAATCGAGCATAATCTTGTAGCTGTTTTAACAGCTTTATATGGATTAAGCGACGATTTTTTGTCTATAGTTTTATTGGTGTTTAGTATTATCTGCTTTTGATGTTTTTAAGAATATTATGCTGACGAAAAGCACTGCAGTTTCGACAACGGGCATTACTTTCCACAAGCTGTTTCCGCCGAACAAGAGGGGGAATGTGAGTATTGCAAGGCTGCTCAGAATGATGTTTCGCAGCAGCGAGATGCACAGTGACTTTTTCACGCTAAGAACGGATTGCAGGTAATACGATGTCAACAGGTTTATTCCCATTGGGAGAAAAGCAATAAAATAGGTTCGTATCGCGCTTTGTGCAATAAGCTTCGTATCTTCGCCTATTTTCATAAAAATTCCGCCTATCTGCAATGGGAAAAGTATTCCGCTCAGCGAAAAAACAACGCCCATAATTATTATCGTCAGAAAGGACATATTTCGTATGCCCTGTATCCTTTGGCGGTTGCCTGCGCCGTAATTCGTGGCGATGATAGGCTGAATGGATTGTCCCACGCCAGTGAAGAGGGAGTTTATAAGGATAACGCAGTTGAAAATGACGCTGTACACCGACAGTGCGGGATCTCCGCAGTATTTCAGTATCTGTATATTAAAAAGCAGGACGATGAATCCGTTTGCAAGCTCGTTGAAAAAGCTTGGTATACCGTTGCCGATTATCTGTCCGATGCTTGAAAAAATATGCTTCGGCTTTATGAATTTAAGCTCATTTTTCTTGCTGAACCAGTGCGAAATGCCGACAGCTGCCTGAATGACCATACCGAGCACCGAGGCAAGAGCAGCTCCGCCGATGCCCATTTTGAGCGGAAATACGAATACAATATCGAGAACGATATTCACCGCTCCTCCGAGCAGAACGCCTGCCATTGCACGGTTCGGGTCGCCGTCCGCACGGACAAAGATAGCGATATAGTTGGAAAAGACAGCCACGGGCAGGAACATATTTATGTATTTCATATAGGACATAGCGTAAGGGAAAAGCGTATCGTTCGCGCCCATATTGCGGAGCAGGAACGGTATACCAAAGCCATACATGAGCCACAGTATCAATGTAAGAAATGCCAGCGTGAAGAACGACAGAATGAAAAATCGGTTCGCTTTATCGTAGTTTCCCGTGCCTCGGTTCACGCTCATCTGAACAGAGCCGCCGACCCCGAACAGTATTCCCGAGGACATCAGAATACACAACAGCGGTGTGGTTATGCTCAATGCGGCGAGTGCATCTGCGCCAACGCCTTTTCCGATGACGATAGCATCTGTAAGCGTATAGATCGACATTACCATTGCGCTTCCGAGAGAGGGTATCAGAAATCGGAAATACAGTTTTTTCAGGTTATCTTTCAGCAAGTCCATTTTACTTCCTCCAAAAATAAAAGCCGGATAAGAACAACATCTTATCCGGCTCACAATTAATGTGTCCATCCGGGAATCTCACTTAATCTAAGTGAAACACCTTGCAAGGTGCTTATGGCACCGTCCGACTTCTGAATATTATAGCAAAAGATATATGAGTTGTCAATGTCAGTTTTGCGACTTAATTTTTCAATGTTTGCGTGATTTTTTATGCAAAATTACAGTTTAGAGAGTGAAGCGGAGCAGGTCAGATATCAAAACCCATAGCTGTTTTGACGATATGCATTTGTTCCGTTCCGATAAGGCTTTCCAGAAGCATAAATGCGACTTCGGGCGCAGTCTGAGGGCAGTATGATGTGATGATATTGTCCGTTTTGACGATAGGCTCGTTGACGACTTCAACGCCGAACTCTGCAAGCTGTTTCTGCCTTCTTCCGACGCTGAGATGATAGGTCGTTGCCTTTTTGCCCGTTAAAATGCCGCTGTACCCGAGCGCAAGTGCGGCTACGCATATTGTTGCTATTATTTTATGTTGACGGTCAAATTCACGGATAAGTTCGGCTGTTTCTTCCGAAAAAGCTTCTTCGTAAAAGCCGAATTCCTCGAAACCTCCTGGGATAGCAAGCGCGTCATAATCATCGGGGTGAACATCTTTTACAAGTTTATCAACTATCACGGGCAAACCAAAAGAGCTTGTGACGGTTTTGGAAAATCCGCAAGTCACAACATCGATGTCGTGGTGATGATCGGTCTTTGCCCAGCCCATTACATCGATAAAAACACTCGCTTCCATTGTTTCAAAGCCTTTGGCGAGAAATAAAAGAACTTTCATTATCCCAATTCCTCCGATATCAGAATTTTTTTTATAAATATTTTCCCGTGATGCTGTTTTCGTTTGCTTTTATCTCCTGCGGAGTTCCGACTGCAACGATACGACCGCCGTTTTCTCCGCCCTCGGGACCCATATCGATAACATAATCGGCATTGCGGATAACATCGAGGTCGTGTTCAATGACAACAACTGTAGCACCATTGTTTATAAGCGATTCAAAAACGCCGAGGAGGACTTTTACATCGAGTGGGTGAAGTCCTATCGATGGTTCATCGAAGACGAAAACGGAGTCGGTCTGTGTTTTGCCTATCTCGCTCGCAAGCTTTAAACGCTGTGCCTCACCGCCCGAAAGGCTGGGTGTTTCTTCGCCGAGGGTGAGATAGCCAAGTCCGAGCTGACGGAGAATATCAAGCTTCTGGCTGACAGTTTTCATATCCTTGCAAAAATCGAGGGCGGAGTTTATGTCCATATCCATAAGTTCGGGCAAAGATGCGGAACGTCCGTCTTTGTTCGTCAGCTTCACATCGCAGGCTGACTTTGCATAGCGTGAACCTCGGCAGTCGGGGCAGGGAATATTCACATCGGGCAAAAATTGAACATCAAGGCTGACAACTCCAGTTCCGTCGCAGCCTTGACAGCGCAGAGAACCCGTGTTATAGGAGAAATCGCTCGCTTTATAGCCTTTTCCCTTAGCATCGGCTGACTTTGCATAGAGCTTGCGGAGTTCATCGTGAACGCCTGCGTAGGTCGCAACGGTTGAGCGGACATTTATGCCGATAGGCGTTGCATCGATAAGCTTGATATGCTTTATGCCGTCTGCGGAAATTTCGCGGATATGCGGCGGCAGAGGTTTGTTATCGGTCGCGGCTTCGAGCGCGCGGACAAGGCTTTCGAGAACCATAGTTGTTTTTCCCGAACCCGAAACTCCCGTTACAACGGTGAGCCGTCCCTTTGGAAAATCGACTTCCAATGGCTTGACGGTGTAAATTTGAGAAGTGGAAAGGTGGATAGTTCCGTTGTCGAACAGCTTTTTCTTTTCGGCGCAGGGGCGAAGCTTCGTATCTGCTTTGCCCGAGAGGAAAGAACCAATCTGCGAAGCGGCATTTTCTACAATAGAGGGGATAGTTCCCTGAGCGATGATATGACCGCCCTTTGCGCCTGCTTCAGGCCCCATTTCAACTATCCAATCGGCTTCTTTAAGTATCTGCGTATCGTGATCGACCAGGATAACGGAGTTTCCGTCGGCGACAAGGTCGTGCATAACGCCCGTCAGACCGATGATATTTGACGGGTGCAGACCGATAGACGGCTCATCGAGAACGTAAAGCACACCCGTTGTTCTGTTACGGACGGCACGGGCAAGCTGCATACGCTGACGTTCGCCCGTGGAGAGCGTTGCGGCGGAACGGTCGAGGGTAAGATATCCCAAGCCTAAGTCCATGAGCCGCTTTGCAGTGCTTTGGAACGAATCGCAGATGCTTTCCGCCATTGGGCGCATTTCTTCGGGCAGGCTTTGCGGAACGCCTTTTACCCAGTTCACAAGCTCGGAGAGCGTCATGGTGCAGGCTTCGTCAAGCGAGATCCCGCGCAGCTTCGGCGCACGAGCCTTGTCGGAAAGTCTTGTTCCGTGACACTCGGGGCAGATATCCTCTTTCAGAAATTTCTCAACGCGCTTCATACCCTTTTCGTCCTTGACTTTGGCGAGGGCGTTTTCAACGGTGTAGACGGCGTTAAAATAGGTGAAGTCAAGCTCGCCTGCCTGATTGGAATTTTTTGCGTGGTAAAAGATATGCTTCTTTTCGGCAGGACCGTGATAGACGATATCTTTTTCACGGTCGGTCAATTCGCGGAAAGGTACATCGGTGCGAACTCCCATTTCACGGCAGACATCGGTCATAAGCGACCACATCAGGCTGTTCCAAGGGGCAACTGCGCCCTCGTCAATGCTTATGGAATCATCGGGGACAAGGCTTGCGATATCAACTGTGCGGACGCTTCCCGTGCCGCCGCATTTCTGACAAGCGCCCTGAGAGTTGAATGCCAGTTCTTCGGCTGACGGCGCATAAAAATGCTCGCCGCATTCGGGGCAGACGAGTTCTTTTCCCGCGGCAACGAGCAGGGACGGCTGAAGATAATGCCCGTTAGGGCAGCGGTGGTTCGCAAGTCGGGAATACATAAGGCGCAGGCTGTTGAGCAGTTCCGTACCCGTGCCGAATGTGCTTCGTATGCCGGGGATGGCAGGGCGCTGGTGAAGAGCAAGAGCGGCAGGGACGTAAAGCACCTCGTCAACGCTTGCTTTGGAAGCCTGCGTCATACGGCGGCGCGTGTAGGTCGAGAGCGCTTCGAGGTATCGGCGTGAACCCTCGGCATAAAGCACTCCGAGCGCCAGCGAAGACTTTCCCGAACCCGAAACGCCTGCGATGCCGACTATTTTCCCGAGCGGTATATCAACGTCAATATTTTTGAGATTGTGGACTTTTGCTCCGCGAATGAGCATTTTATCTATCATTTTTATTACTCCGTTTTTTACAAAGATTTTCTTAATTATAGCATATTAAAACCGCTTGTGCAATATTTGTATCTTAGTTTCACTGTATTTCAACGGGTGGATCATTCTTCTTAGAATTATCAGTGATTTATTGTAGGGGACGGGTTTCTGTCCCGAATCGCGCCGACGATTTTTCGGCACATATATTATCTTTCGTAAACAAAAAGAACCCGTTTTCAATAATTCAAAATTTTAGAAAACTGGTTCTTTATTTATTATGAAACGCCTTGCTGACAGTACGGGTTTCGCGTGAGAATTGTCCGAATTAATTTGTGCTGAACCTGTATTATTGCTTTGCCTGCCTTGCATTTTTCAGGATAAGAAGCACGAGCGTCAGCACAATGGGAAATACGCAGCCTGCGAGCATACCTTTCTGCATATTGTCGCCTGCGCTCTGGGTGATGTTTCCGACTATCCATGGTCCGAGCGCGCCGCCCATATCGCCTGCCATTGCGAGCAGGGCGAACATTGCCGTTCCGCCCGACGGTATCTTCGCTGAGCATATACTTATTGCACCGGGCCACATTATGCCCACCGAGAAGCCGCACATTATACAGCCGAGAAGTCCGAGCATCGGTATGCTTGCTGTTGAAGCCGTTACATAGCAGACAAGGCAGAGGCAGCCCGAGCCTATCATAAATTTCATCAGGTCGAGCTTATCGCCGTATTTTCCGTAGATAGTTCGGCTTATTCCCATTGTTACGGCGAAAAGGCAAGGCCCTGCGATATCGCCGACCGATTTCGATAGACCGAGTGCGGATTCGGCAAAGGCTGATGCCCACTGCGCCATTGAAAGCTCCGATGCTCCTGCGCATATCATAAGAACTATCGCGAGCCAGAAGAGCGGCACTTTCAGCAGACCTTTTATGCTCATTCCATCGCCGTACTCAACGGGGTGTTCGATAGGGCAGGAGGTGAAGTTGAACATATTGATAAACGGAATGAGCGCCCACGCGCAGGAGAGCCACTTCCAGTTTTCTATGCCGAAAAGGGCGAAAAACAGCGTTGAGATAAGTATAACTCCGACCGAACCCCAGCAGTAAAAAGAGTGGAGGAGGCTCATCGCAGCTTCTTTATGCTCGAACGGGCAGGCCTCGACGATGGGACTGACAAGCACCTCGGTCAGACCGCTGCCGACGGCGTATATCACCGTGCTTATGATTATCCCAGTGAACGGGTCGGGGAGAAGCTCGGGCAGAAACGCAAGTCCGATAAGTCCCACGGCGGACATAAACTGCGAGCCGACAACGCACCTGCGGTAGCCTATTTTATCGGCGAATTTCGCACACAAAACATCGACGATGAGCTGCGTTACGAAAAATACCGATGAAATAAGAGCGATCTTTCCCAGCGGTATGCTGTACTTATTATGAAAGGTGAGAAATAAAAGCGGAGCAAAATTTGCCGCAATTGCCTGCGTTACAAATCCGAGATAGCAGGCAATGACTGTTTTTCTGTAATTCTGTGCCATAATATCAAACCTCAGTTTAAAATTTTATATGAATATAATAATAACAGCGGCAGCATAATAATTCTATAAGAAAACTGCCCAAATTTATAATTATACTGCCAAAAACTGCGATAAAATTGAGAATTTTGATGCTTTTTCCAATAATATTTTATCATAGCATAAAAAGAAACGATTTTCAATGCAAAAATTATTTCTATAGTTGAAAAATATAAAGCCGCCCTGCAAACAGCGCAACGAGAGAGTTTGCAGAGCAGTTTTTATATCTCAGAGAAAAGTGAAAATCTATGTAAAGTCACGGTGAAGTAAGTTTTTGGAAGATATATGCGAAGTGAACGGTGAATTATCGTAAATGCGATGATCTTTTCAAAAAATGCTTCATTTTATTGGGTTAAATTGTAAGTAAACGCAGGATAAATGCTTGTAAAATCCGTTGACTTCACCTCTTTGCGGTGATATTATAAGCCCGTAAGTTCAAAACGACTACAAATAAAATAAGGAGCGTAATCCAAAGATGAACAAGAAAAAGATACTTACTTCTGTCCTCGCAGGCATAATGAGCCTTTCCGTTCTGGCAGGCTGCTCAAGCTCAAACGGCGGTTCGGCAGCTTCAACTTCTGCGCAGGAAAAGACAACAGCCGAAGCCGCTTCGGCAGACACGACAGCCAACAGCACTGACACTTCCGCAGAAAATGTAACACTTGATATGTACTTCCCCGTTTCCGTAGGCGGCGGTCCTGACGTTCTCATCAGCAATCTCTGCGATGAATTCCACAAGGAATATCCGAACATCACCGTTAACCCCGTTTACGCAGGAACTTATGCCGAGACCCGTACAAAAGTTCAGGCGGCTATAAAGTCGGGCAACACACCTGCTATCGCGCTCATGTTCTCGATCGACCTTTATTCGCTGCTCTCAATGGACGCAATTTATGACTTTGATACTTTCGCAACATCGGAAGAAGACAAGGAATGGCTGAACGGCTTCTATGACGGATTTATGGAAAACAGCCGCTGCGGCGACCTCACCTACGGTATTCCTTGGCAGAGAAGCACAATTATCCTTTACTACAATAAGGACGCTTACAGAGAAGTTGGTCTTGATCCCGAAACACCACCGAAGACATGGGCAGAGCTTGAAGATTATGCTCAGAAGCTCACCAAGGTAGAAAACGGCGTGACAACAAGATACGGTATTCAGATCCCCTCCGATAAGGCAGGCTATGCTTACTGGATGCTTCAGACATTCTGCAACCAGCAGAACGGCTTCAACCTTATGAATGATACGGGCACAGAAGTTTACTTCAACGATCCAAGAACCATTAAGGGACTTAACTTCTGGAAGAGCCTTTCCGACAAGGGCTGTCAGGCTCCCGGCACAACGGCTTGGTCGACCACACCTACCGACTTCCTTGAGGGCAAGGCAGCTATGATCTATCACACAACGGGCAACCTCACAAACATCAAGAAGAACGCAACATTCGATTTCGGCACAGCAATGCTTCCTGCCGATGAATCCTACGGCTCACCAACGGGCGGCGGAAACTTCTATCTCTTCAAGAACGTTCCCGAAGAGCAGACTCAGGCAGCTTACACATTCATCAAGTGGATGACGAACGACCCCGAAAGAGTTGCGCAGTGGAGCATCGACACGGGCTACGTTGCAACAAGACCCGAAGCCTATGAAACAGAGCGTATGAAGAACTACACCGCAGATTTCCCGCAGGCACTCGTTGCAAGAGATCAGCTTGAATACGGTCACGCAGAGTTCTCCGTTTACGATCAGGGCAGCGTTCAGGATATTCTCGACACCGCCGTTGAAGCTGTAATGACAGGCTCGATGGACGCAGAAACAGCAATGCAGCAGGCTCAGGAGCAGGCTGACGCTATCCTTGCACAGTATAAGTAAAACCTCCCTTTCTCTTAAATTCTTCCTTTAAATATATCGGAAAGAGTACCGTCACCGAGCGGTATTCTTTCAAAAGTTCGCAGATCATACTGCGAGTTCCAAATGATTCCCCCTTTTGAATTTTTCATAATCTCTCCTTCAGGAAAACGCTGATAATTGCTACGGTAGAAATTACCGCGTCAATGTCGGCGTTTTCTGCAAAGTATTATACTTTTTGAAAGTTGGTCAATGTATGTCAGAAAAAACTCTTGAACGCACGAAAAAGCCGAAAAAGGAAAAGATCGTTCTCACAAAAGCCGACAGAAAGCGCAAAGTCAGGAACTCCTTTATCGCTTATGCAATGCTTTTGCCTGCGTTCATATTTCTTGTAATGTTTACGCTTTATCCGATAGGAAACAGTATATGGTCAAGCTTTTTCAAGGACAACCTTTCGGTCATAACTCCGCAGTTCATTGGCTTGAAAAACTATACGGGACTTGCAAAGGACGCTGTTTTTATCCAGTCGTTCAAAAATAACCTGCTTATCGCCGCAGTGACAGTTCCCGTGAGCATCGCTTTGTCGGTCGCAATGGCTGTTTTCACCGATAAGATACGCTTCGGCAAAGGCTTTGCCCGTACAGCGTTCTTTTATCCGACTATCCTGCCAATGGTTGCAGTTGCGAATATATGGCTTTTCATCTACACGCCAAGCTACGGACTTCTCGGACAGCTCGGCTCGAACCTTCGTGTGCTTACCGACCCGAAAACGGCTATATGGGGCATTATCGTGATGCTTATTTGGAAGCAGGCAGGCTATCTGATGATATTCTATATCTCGGGCTTGCAGGGCATCTCGGAAGAACTGTATGAAGCTGCAAAGTTGGACGGTGCTTCACCGCTGCAGGTGTTCCGCTCGATAACATGGCCGATGCTCCGCCCGACGACGATATATGTTTCGATAATCTCGCTCACGAACGCTTATAAAATGGTAGATCACCTTTACATTATGACAAAGGGCGGTCCGAACAACACCACGAATATGCTTCTCTACTATATTTTCCAGACTGGCTTTGACTTTTGGGACGCAGGAAGAGCTTCCGCAATGACGGTCGTTCTTGTAGTGATGCTGCTCATAATCACGGGAGTTCAGTTCTTTGTGCAGGACAGAAACACCTTTTACAGTTAAGGAGTATGATCTTATGTCAAATGAAAAAACAGCGGTTAAGCCGCTATCGATACGCATTTCGGAGCATTGGCACGAAATGAGAGCCGAGCGTGAAGCGGAAAAGGCTCAGCCGATGAAGAAATTCGAGGTAACGCCGTTCGTTGTGATATCTTACATAGTAATGTTTGCGTTTGCGGTCATTACGCTCGTTCCGTTTATATGGCTCGTGAAAACGGCGCTCGTTCCGCAGTCGGACGCGCTCAAGCTTTTCCATATCTCGGCGCTCACGCTCGATAATGTGAAAGCTATCCTCGATTCTGCGCCGTTCGGACAGTATTATGTGAACACTATAGTAATGGTAGCGGCTGTGCTTTTTGTGCAGTTCATCTCGATAACGCTCGCAGGCTATGCTTTTGCGAGGATCGATTTCTACGGAAAAAACGTCCTCTTTATGCTTTTCCTCACGCAGATGATGGTTTCCGCGGACGTTCTCATTATGCCGAACTATAAGTTCATCAGCAGCCTTGGACTTTCCGATACAAGAATAGGCGTTATCCTGCCGTTTTTCGCTTCGGCAATGGGAATACTTATGATGCGTCAGACGGTCAAGACGATTCCGTATGAGCTTGAAGAAGCAGCAAAGATCGACGGCTGCGGAAAGCTTCGTATGCTCACTTCGATATATGTTCCGCTGCTGAAACCCGTTTATATCGCATTCGGACTTGTTTCCGCTTCGTACCAGTGGAACAACTTCCTCTGGCCGCTCGTAATGATAAACTCCGAGAGCAAGCGTCCGCTCACGCTCGGTCTTGCTATCTTCGCGATGTCAGCCGAAACGGGAGCAAACTGGAGCGCTGCCTGCGCAGCTACGCTCATAGTCGTTGCGCCGCTGCTCATCATTTTCATAATCTTTCAGAAGCAGTTTATGCAGAGCTTTGCAACTTCGGGTATTAAATAAGGGGTTCTCTAAAAACCGGAACACGAGCAAATTTTCGTTAGGACTTTGCGCAGCTTCAAGGCAGCGAAACGCAGTGAATACTTGATGTATTTCAAGTTTCGCTAACGCGGAAGATGCGCAAAGTCGTAGAAAATTTGCCGTGAGGGAGGTTTTTAGGGGTTCCCATAGGAGGACAAAATGTATAATATCAGCACATATCCTCTCGGCGGAAAAAAGCTTGTTGATTTCGCCGATGAGTTAAAGAAAAACAAGCTTGAAGATGTCGGTTTCGAGCTTTTTTATGACAATATCCCTTTTCACAAGGCAAAGGCTTACAAGCGTTTTCTGAAAGGAATAAAGCTTGGTATGCACTGCCCTATGGAGGGCTGCTGTCTGCTCGCGCCGAAAGGCTCAGCAGAGCTTAAATACACGCTCGAAAAGCACAGGGAGTGTTTTGCCCTTGCGGAAAAGCTTGGCGCGGAGTATGTCGTTATCCACACGAACAGCCTTTCTCCGAGAAATGAGAAAGAGATCGCCGAGCAGAGGGCAATTCTGCACGAACGAATGGCTATGATCGCCGAAGAAGCGGAGGATTACGATCTTCGCATTGCGGTTGAAAATGTCGGATTCAAATTCAATAACAGCCTTGTCGCAGAGTATGATGACTTCGTTTCGCTCGCTGAAAATTCCGACCTCGATTTTCTTATCGATATCGGTCACGCAAACGCGAACGGCTGGGATATTCCCACACTCATAAACAAGCTTGGAAAGAAGATACTCGGTTTCCATTTCCACGATAATGACGGCGCGAGCGACAGCCATTCACCGATAGAAAGCGGCACGGCTGACTGGAATGGCATCTTCGATGCAATAAAAAAATCAGCGCCGAATGCTGACAGAACTATTGAATATGCCGCCGCTTACACTGACGATATAATTCTCGGGATAAAGCTGCTCAAGTCACGCTTAGATAATGTTTCACCGAAAGGAAAAGCCTAAAAAATGAACAGTATTGATGTTGAAAGCATAATTTTTGACCTTGACGGAACGCTGTGGGACAGCGCGGACAATGTTGCCGCTTCGTGGAATATCGCGGTGAAGAACGCAGATATCCCGTGTCTTGACAGCGTTGAGATAACGGGAGAGGAGCTTCGCCGTGCAATGGGAAAGCCAATGGACGAGCTTGCACGTCACTTTTTCACGATGCTGCCCGAGGACAGGCAGATGAAGCTTCTCGATAAATGTATGCAGACCGAAAATGAATATGTTGCCGAGCACGGTGGAAAGCTTTACGAAAATGAAGAAGCCGTGCTGAAAGCGCTCTCCGAAAAGCATCGGCTTTTTATAGTCAGCAATTGTCAGAAGGGCTATATCGAGGCTTTTTTGCAGGCGAGCGGCTTCGGGAAATTCTTCTCAGGTTTTCTCTGCTGGGGCGATACGGGAGTTCAGAAGAGCATAACGATACGTCTGCTTATGGAAAAACACGGCTGCACGAGTGCGGCTTATGTCGGTGATACCGACGGTGACTGCAAGGCTTCGTTCAAGGCGGCTATCCCGTTCGTACACGCGGCTTACGGCTTTGGCAGCATTTCCGATGAAAGTCTTGTTGCTGCTTCAGCTGAAAACTTTAACCAGCTTGCAGAAATTTTTGCATAATTGAAAATATCTTCTTGCAAAATTCCTTTTGATGTGGTATAATGCATACAAAACATACCGCAAAAAGGAAGTATCGCAATGTACAGTATTCTTATCGCAGATGATGACTATTATCAGGGCGTAAGATATATGAATATGGAAATATGGGGAAAATTCGGCTTTGAGGTCGCCGCGGCAGTGCAGACCGAGCGGCAGGCTGTCGATTTTCTCAAAAAGAACGGCGCTGATCTCGTTCTGGCGGAGGTGAACCGTCCTCAGCTTGACGGGATAAGGCTTGCGCAGGAGATAAGGCGGCTGTACAGCGGCACTTGCGTGGTATTTTTCAGTCAGCGCCCCGATTTTGAATCGGCGCGAAAGGGTATGAGGCTCGGTGTTCTCGACTACATATTGAAGCCTGCGGACGAAAGAGAACTTTCACAGATGCTTTCGAGGGCTAAGGCTTTTCTTGATGCCGAAAAAGGCGGCGCTTTGTGCGAGCAGGCGGAAAATGTTCTCAAAAGCATCGGAAAAGGCTCGGAAAGCAGGTTTATACGCACGGTTTTGGCGTATTTGTGCGATAATATCTATCAATTCGTGACAATGAGCGACGCTGCCGAGTTTATGAACCTCAACAAAGATTATTTCGGCAAATGCTTTATAAAAGAAACGGGGATAACGTTCGGCGAGTTTTACAGCCGTCTGCGCGTCGAGTTTGCTAAGTCGCTTTTGGCAAAGGGAACGCTCCGGACTTATGAAATTTCCGAAAAGCTCGGGTTTGCCGACCCCGATTATTTCACGAAAAAATTCAAGGAAGTGACGGGAATAACTCCGTCCGAATACAAGACTTCACTAAATTAATATAGATACGACCGCTCACGGCAGTGTGAAGCGGTCATTTTTATGCCTTTTTGCATTTATAAATATGAACAAAATGAATTTTTGAATTAACATAATTTCATATTTAAATTAAAAGCTCTGAAAATATAGGTAAAATATCTGTAAATTAATGTAGCATATTCAAGAACACCGTGCTATAATTTAATCACAACAAAGGAAAGTGAAAGGGGAGCGACCGAAATGGACAGTTATGTTATTACCATAGCGAGAGGCTTCGGAAGCGGAGGAAAGCATATCGGAATGGCTCTTTCAAAGCAGCTCGGTATTCCGTGCTATGACAGCCAGATACTTGCAATGGCTTCAAACTACAGCGGAATAAGCAAGGATCTTTTCGTTCAGGTCGATGAAAAGCTGAGAGGCTATCATCTTCTGAAAAGGCTCATGCGGACTCCGAACACCGATGAGATAGTTCAGCCGACCGAGAAAAGCTTCATTTCCGACGTAAATCTTTACAATATTCAGGCGAAGATAATCAGGGAGCTTGGAAAGAATCAGTCCTGCATCATTATCGGAAAGTGCGCTAATCATGTTCTTCGTGACTATGACAATGTCGTCAGTGTTTACGTTGAAGCGCCCCGAAAGGAATGTGTGGAGTCGATAACAAATCTTCTCGGAGTCACCGAGGACGAAGCTCACAAGCTCATTTATCAGACCGACAGATACCGCGCAGACTACTACAAGTATTACACGGGCGGCGAGGTCTGGACGAACCCCGTACTTTATGATATGACCCTCAACACCGCAAGGATAGGCAGGGACAAATGCGCAGAGCTTATCATTGAGTACCTGAAAATAAAGTTCGGCGATGATATCCTTGAAAAAAAGGGTACTGTCGAGAACGACAAGGCACTTGAAGCCTTGAAGCTCATCTAAATAATACGGCAATGGAGCCGATACAAAGTTCTGAATTAAACTTTGTGTCGGCTTTTTATATTATCCAATTGCAAAAAAGGAAAAAGGAGAATGATTATGAAAAAGGTTAGTTTAAGAAAGATCGCAGCGCTCGCAGCATCTATGGCAATGTTCGCAATGACATTGGCAGGCTGCGGAAGTACAGCATCGGACAGCGGCACTTCTGCGGACGGAACAACATCTGCCGCAGCAGCAAGCGGAGATGATACCGTTAAGGTCGGACTTCTCCACTCGCTGACAGGTTCAATGGCTATCAGCGAAAAGGCTGTAAGAGATGCTGAAGTTCTTGCGATCGATGAGATAAATGCCGCAGGCGGTGTCCTCGGAAAGCAGATCGTTTACGTTGAAGAGGACGGCGCTTCCGAACCTTCGACCTTCGCAACAAAGGCTGAAAAGCTTGTAGACAGTGAAAAGGTCGCAACAGTATTCGGCTGCTGGACATCTTCTTCCAGAAAGGCTGTAAAGCCTGTATTCGAGGATTACAACGCACTGCTTTGGTATCCCGTTCAGTATGAGGGCATGGAGCAGTCGCCTAACATCGTTTATACGGGCGCTGCACCAAATCAGCAGATCGTTCCTGCTATCGAGTATCTTCTCGACAAGGGTTACAAGAAGTTCTTCCTCCTCGGTTCGGACTACGTTTTCCCGAGAACAGCGAATATGATAATCACAGCACAGGTCAAGGCAGCAGGCGGCGAGGTAGTCGGTGAAGAATATGCCGATATGGATCAGACCGATTTCGCAGCAATCATCTCCAAGATCGAAGCTGCACAGCCTGAGATCATCATCAACACACTCAACGGTACGGGCAACGTTTCGTTCTTCAAGCAGATGGCTGAAAAGAACTACACAAGCGCTGAATATCCTACAATGTCGTTCTCTATCGCAGAGGAAGAAGTTGCAACTATCGGCGCTGATATCCTCAAGGGTCACATGGTTTCATGGAACTATTACGAAACAACAGATACACCCGAAAACAAGGCTTTCGTTGAAGCTTACAAGACTAAGTTCGGCGAATCGAGAGTAACTTCCGACCCTGCCGAAGCAGCTTACGATGCAGTTTACCTCTGGAAAGCAGCTTGCGAAAAGGCAGGAAGCTTCGATGTTGACGCTGTAAGAGAAGCAATTGCAGGCGGTGACATTTCGTTCAACGCTCCTGAGGGTACAGTTACTATCAACGGTACAAACCAGCACCTCACAAAGCCTGTAAGAATCGGTGAGATCAGAGATGACGGACTTATCTACGAAGTTTACTCAACTCCTACAGCTGTTGACCCCGATCCATATCTTACAACTTATGATTGGGCAGTTGAAGCAGGAATCCAGCCTATCGAATAAATAAAACTTGGGCACTTAGGCGGTTCACGGCGATCCGCTTGAGTACCCGTGTAAGGAAACGTACAGCATTTCCTTACACGGGTACTCAAAATATTTCCCACGAAAGGACGATCTGTATGGCACAGTTCATATCAACATTGTTTAACGGACTCAGTTTAAGCTCGATAATTCTGCTGACCTCGATAGGTCTTGCGGTCACATTCGGACTTATGAGAGTTATCAATATGGCGCACGGCGAATTCGTTATGATAGGCGCATATATGACTTATGTTACACAGCAGATATTTGTTGCTGTTTTCCCCGCGAGCGTGAGAGATATTTATTATATAGTATCTATTCCCGTTGCATTCGGAACGGCGTTCCTGCTCGGAAGTCTGCTTGAAAGATTCGTCATTCAAAGGCTTTACGGCAGAGAGATCGACAGCCTGCTCGCAACATGGGGCATAAGCCTTATCTTACAGCAGGCGGCACGAAGCATCTTCGGAACGCAGGGCGTTAACGTTACCGCACCGTCATTCTTGCAGGGCGGCGTAACGGTCGGCGGCTGCACTTTCTCTTATAACAGAATCTTCATTATGTTTATGGTTCTGCTTTGCCTGCTTATCGTTTGGGTAATAATGTACAAGTCGAACTTCGGCAAGCAGATGAGAGCCGTAATGCAGAACAGACCAATGGCACAGTGTATGGGAATCAACTCCCGAAAGGTCGATAATATCACGTTCGCGCTCGGTTCGGGTCTTGCAGGCATCGCAGGCTGCTCCGTTGCACTTCTCGGTTCGATAGATTCAACGGTCGGTCAGAGCTACATCGTAAACTCGTTTATGGCAGTCGTTCTCGGCGGCGTTGGAAAGCTCGCAGGAACGGTGCTTGGCTCGACGATAATCGGTTCGGCAAGCATTTTCACCGAAAATTATACTTCATCTACAATAGCAAAGGCTATCGTGCTTCTCATCGTTATTGTATTTCTTCAGAAGCGTCCGCAAGGTCTGTTCGTTATCAAGAGCAGAAGCCTTGACGAATAACCAAAGGAGAATGAGATATGAACAAGCTTATAAAAAAACAAGGTTCAAATATCTGCTTCGGCGTTATAGCGGTCGTGCTTGCAGTTATGCCGCTGCTGTATTCCGCAGGACTTATGAACAGTTCAACAGTTCTTTTCCTCGGCAAATGCACAGCCTTTGCGATCGCAGCGATGGGCATCGACCTTATATGGGGCTATACGGGAATTCTTAGCCTCGGTCACGGACTTTACTTCGCACTCGGCGGCTATGCAATGGCAATGTATTTAAAACTTCAAAGCACGGGCGGAAAAATTACAGACTTTATGCACACGGGCGGACTTACGGAACTTCCGCTCGCTTGGAAGCCGTTCCTTAACCTGCCGATCTCGCTGATAATGATAATCGTTGTCCCCGCAGTTGTTTCGGGTGTTATCGGCTACTTCATCTTCAAGAGCAGAGTTAAAGGTGTTTATTTCTCGATCATTTCGCAGGCGCTCACTTGGGCAGCGTATTCGATCTTCATCGCACTTTCGCCTTATACGAACGGAAACGTCGGCATCACCGAGATAAAATCTATCTTCGGCAGCATCAAGGGCGAATCGAACAAGAGCAGAATGTTCCTGCTTTTCTATGTTGCACTCGCAGTAATGATAGGTGTTTATGCGCTCTGCAAATTCCTTGTAGGAAGAAAATTCGGCAAGCTCCTTATCGCAATAAGGGACGGCGAGAACCGTACGTATTTCTCGGGCTACAGAGTTAGCAGCTACAAGACCTTCGTTTATGTTTTATCTGCTGTTATCGCAGCTGTTGCAGGCGCAGTTTTCGTAAACTTCAACGGCAGCATCACACCATCGCAGATGACGATATCCTATTCTATCACAATGGTAATTTGGGTAGCTATCGGCGGCAGAGGAACTATCATCGGCGCAGTTATCGGTGCATTCCTCATCAACCTTTGCGAATACAACCTCAGCTCGGGCGCAATGGTTGAGATCTGGCAGTATATCATCGGCGCAGTTTTCTGCATAACGATACTCTTCTTCAAGGGCGGCATCGTTGGATTCGTAAAGGATCAGCTCCCCGAGATCATCGCTTCGAGAAAGAACAAGAAGGCGAAGTCTGAAAAGGCTTCCGCCGAAAAAGTAAAAGCATGAAAGGAATGTTTACAGTATGACAAGCAATGAAAACGTACTTGAAATAAAAAATATTTCCGTATGCTTTGACGGATTTTACGCTCTGACGGACGTTCGTACAAATGTAAAAAGGCACACGATACACTTTTTCATCGGTCCGAACGGCGCAGGAAAGACAACTCTTCTCGATATAATATGCGCAAAGACGAAGCCGACCGCAGGAAACATTATGTATTACCCCGAGGGCAGAGAGCCGATGCGTTTGACGGGAATGAAAGAGTACAAGATCGTTCGTGAGGGCATCGGCAGGAAGTTCCAGGTGCCGAGCGTTTTTGTGAACCTCACGGTGCTTGACAATATGATACTTTCACTCAAAGGTCACAAGGGCATAATGGATTCTATCTTCGGAAAACCGTCCGAGGAGGAGCTGAAAAGCATTGATGAAGTGCTTGAAAAGGTCGGACTTCTCGATAAAAAGGACATTCGTGCAGGAAGTCTTGCACACGGTCAGAAGCAGTGGCTTGAAATTGGTATGCAGCTCGTTCAGAAGCCTGAGATAATAATGCTTGACGAGCCTGCGGCAGGAATGGGCAAGCCCGAAACGTTCCGCACGGGCGAAATTCTCAAAAAGATCAAAGATGAATGTACCGTTATCGTGATCGAACACGATATGGACTTTGTAAAGCAGGCGGCTGACACCGTTACCGTCCTCCACGAGGGAAAAATTCTTATGGAGGGCGACATAAGTGATGTTCTTGCCGACAAGACTGTTCAGGCGGTCTATCTCGGAAGAGGGGGAGAAAAGTAATGCTCAAAGTTGAACACATTGACGCTTGCTACGGCGAAAGCAAGGTCATAAGCGACCTTTCATTTGAAGTTCCGAAAGGAAAGATAGTGAGCCTTATCGGCAGAAACGGCGTTGGCAAAAGCACGACCCTCAAAAGCATAATGGGGCTTGTAAAAACACCCTCGGGAAAGATAATTTTCGACGGAAAGGACATTATCAAAATGCCGACCTACGAAAGAGTAAAGCTCGGCATCGGATATGTTCCGCAGGGACGTGATATCTTTCCGCAGATGACCGTTCAGGAGAACATCGAGCTTGGCTTGCAGCCGCTCGGCGGAAAGGGAAAAGTTCCCGATTACCTCTATGAGCTTTTCCCGATACTTCCTAAGTTCGCAAAGAGAAAAGGCGGCGACCTTTCGGGCGGTCAGCAGCAACAGTTGGCAATTGCGAGAGCGCTTGCGGCTGACCCGAAGATAATCATTCTCGATGAGCCGACCGAGGGTATTCAGCCGTCTATCATTCAGGATATCGGCGCAGCGATACGCCGCATAAACGAGTGGAAAGGCATCACGGTGCTGCTCGTTGAACAGTATCTCGACTTCGTGCTTGAAAATGCGGAGGAGATATATGTAATGGAAAAGGGTTCTATCGTCTTCAAGGGCGAACGGAACGAAAACGATCATAATGAGATACGCCGTCTTATGACGGAGTAATATACAAATTTCTATCAGGGAGGAATTATTTATGGCTTGCTTTATTGCACCCGTAACGGAAGCTATCGTTACAACTATCACAGAAAAGGTTCTTCATTCGCACGAATGTAAGGCTGAACGCGAGGGAAAGGAACTCACCTGCAAATTCTCCGAGAAGCTCGGACTGCTCAACAAGATGCTTTGGGGCGGCTCTGCTCTGCTTGCATTTGAGCATATCTGGCACGGCGAAGTAGTTCCGTTTTTCCCATTCTTAACGGCGGCAAATGACCCCGAAACAACGCAGGTGATGCTGCACGAAATTGCGACCTCGGGCGTTGCAATGGCGGCGCTTGTAACAGCCGTCTGGGCAGGAATTTTATGCATCGGAGCAGCAGTAAGAAAGAAAGCTGACAAGACCGCAAAGGAGAGTGCAGAATAATGACACTTCTTATAACAATCTTTGCGGCAGTGATTTCAACGGCTGTATGGTACACAAACAGCAAGGCTCGTGAAATGAAGATCGGAACGCTCTGCTGTATGTACTGGGGAGCATCGCTGATGTGGCTCGTTGATGCGGTTGTTGAATATATGGAAATGGGCGCGGAGTTTTTCGTACCCGATGCGCAGGCAATGCTCAACGACGGCTTTTTAGGCTTGTCGGCAGTTGCTCTCGGACTTGTTATCTGGACGGTTATTGTCCTTGTAAAAGACCCGAACGGCGTTATTAAAAAAATGATTATCCACAAATAAAACCGTTTATCCGTCCGCATTTTGCGCACGGATTTTCGGCGTATATTCTGAAAGGAATGAGAAAAAATGCATCTTACACCGAGAGAGCAGGAAAGATTGATGATACACTCCGCAGGCGAGCTTGCGAAGCAGCGAATGGCGAGGGGGCTGAAGCTCAACTACCCCGAGGCTATTGCTTACATAACCTCCGAATTGCTGGAGCTTGCCCGTGACGGCAGGACCGTTACCGAGCTTATGAGCATCGGAAAGCAGCTTTTGACCTGCGATGATGTTATGGACGGCGTACCCGAAATGATACACGAGATTCAGCTTGAAGCGACTTTCCCCGACGGAACGAAGCTTGTCACCGTTCACGAACCTATCGTGCCGAACAACAATATTATCCCCGGCGAGCTTCTTATCGAGGACGGCGAGATAGAAATAAATTCGGGCAAGGACAGCTCCGAGCTTACTGTTACAAACACAGCCGACAGACCTATCCAGGTCGGCTCTCACTTCCACTTTTTTGAGGTCAACAAGGCACTCGAATTCAACCGTGGGCTTGCTTACGGTATGCGTCTTGATATCCCTGCAGGAACAGCGGTGCGTTTTGAACCGGGCGAGAGCAAGCGTGTAAAGCTTATCGCGATCGGCGGAAAGCGTGTCGGCTTCGGACTTAACGATCTTGTTCAGGGCGCAATGGACGACCCTGATGTTAAGGCAAAGGCGATCGAAAAGGCTAAGGAAAAAGGATTCTTGTTCGGGGAGGGTGAGTAAAATGTTCAAAATGTCAAGAAAGCAGTATGCAGATATGTACGGCCCTACAACGGGCGATAGGATTCGTTTGGGTGATACTTCGCTCATTGCCGAGGTCGAAAAGGACTACTGCGTTTACGGCGAAGAAGCAAAATTCGGCGGCGGAAAATCGCTCCGTGACGGTATGGGTCAGTCCTGCTCCGTCCCCGACAGCGAATGTCCCGATACGGTCATCACAAGTGCGGTCGTTATCGACTCAACTGGCATTTACAAGGCTGATATCGGAATAAAGGACGGAAAGATCTGCGGCATCGGCAAGGCAGGCAACCCCGACATTATGGACGGCGTTACACCCTCGCTCGTTTTCGGCGCATCGACCGAAGCTATCGCAGGCGAGGGACTTATCCTCACCGCTGGCGGTATCGACACGCATATCCATTTCATCAGCCCGACACAAATTGAAACTGCGCTTTATTCGGGCATCACAACGATGATAGGCGGCGGCACGGGTCCTGCTGACGGCACGAACGCTACCACTTGCTCACCGGGCAGATTCAACATCGAAAAAATGCTCGAAGCTTCGGAAGAATACCCGATGAACCTCGGCTATCTCGGCAAGGGCAACAGCGCAGGCATCGAGACTCTCACCGAGCAGGTCGAAGCAGGCGCTTGCGGCTTGAAGATACACGAGGACTGGGGCGCAACTCCGTCCGTTATCGACAAGGCTCTGACCGTTGCGGATAAATATGACGTTCAGGTTTCTATCCACACTGACACGCTCAACGAGGGCGGTTTTGTCGAGGATACCCTTGCCGCAATAAATGGCAGAACTATCCACACATACCACACCGAGGGCGCAGGCGGCGGACACGCTCCCGATATTATCAAGGCGGCTGCGTTCCCGAACGTTCTTCCCTCGTCCACGAACCCGACAATGCCTTTCACCGTCAACACGATAGACGAGCATCTTGATATGCTTATGGTCTGCCACCACCTTGACAGCAAAGTTCCCGAGGACGTTGCTTTCGCTGATTCGAGAATTCGTCCCGAAACCATTGCCGCTGAGGACGTTCTCCACGATATGGGCATTTTCAGTATGATGTCGAGCGACTCGCAGGCAATGGGACGTGTCGGCGAGGTCATCACAAGGACTTGGCAGACGGCTTCAAAGATGAAAGATCAGCGCGGCGCTCTCCCCGAGGACAGCGAACGAAACGATAATTTCAGAATAAAGCGCTATGTTTCAAAATACACGATTAACCCTGCGATCACGCACGGCATCGCCGATTATGTCGGCTCGGTCGAGGTCGGAAAATTCGCCGATCTTGTACTCTGGAAGCCGTCGATGTTCGGCGTAAAGCCCGAAATGATAATCAAGGGCGGTTTTATCTGCGCTTCAAAAATGGGTGATGCGAATGCTTCTATCCCAACACCTCAGCCGGTCGTTTACACAAAGATGTTCGGTGCAAACGGACTTGCCGTAAAGCGCTGCTGCATAAGCTTCGTATCGGGTGCGGCTGTTGAAAACGGCATAAAGGAGCGGCTTGGACTTCAGAGGATAGTTCTTCCCGTGAAAAACTGCCGAAATATCGGCAAAAAGGATATGCGCTTCAACAACGTGACGGGTGATATTAAGGTCGATCCCGAAAATTACCGTGTTACCGTTGACGGAAAGCTCATCACCTGCGAAGCGGCGCAGAAACTTCCTCTTACGCAGAAATACTACCTTTTCTAAAGGAGCATGAACTATGATAACAGAAAAAATAATCGGTAAACTTGACGAAAATATCAAAACCGATAAAAAAATAGAATATGTTTCGGTCGATTGGTTCGAGCGCGATAAAAAGCTTCTCCGCAAGACCACCGATTCGGGCGAAGATATCGGAATAAAGATCGGCGAGCCGCTCAACGAGAATGACATCATCTATGAGGACAAAAAAAGGCTTGTTGTTGTCACGATCGCACCGTCCGACCTTATCAGCGTGAGCATTGGTTCGATAGAGGAGATGGGACGGCTCTGCTTTGAGCTTGGAAACCGCCATTTATCGCTTGCTATCGGTCACGACAATGTAAAATGCCCTTACGATGAGCCGACTTTTGAGTATCTGAAAAAGCTCGGATTCAACGCCGTAAAGACCCACGAAAAATTCACGGGCTACACCGAATGTAAGGGTCACGCTCACACCGATGCTCACGGAAATGCTCAGCATTCTCACGAGCATCATGAGCATCACCATGGTGAATGTCACCATGAACACCATTGACAAAATGCCGTTTCTGCGGCTCATTCAGGCGCTTGATCCGCTGTTCCCGATAGGTGCGTTCACGCTTTCCAACGGTATGGAAACCTACGTTCAGAAGAATATAGTAAAGGATAAAAACAGCCTTTCGGAGTTTCTGAAAGCGTATCTCTACACTCTTCCGACGGGTGATGCAGGCTTCGCCGCAAGGGCGGCGCTCGGAGATGACCCGCTGTTCCTTGATGAGCTTTTTACGGCGGCAAGATCGCCTTTTGAACTGCGGAACGGCAGCAGGAATCTTTGCAGGCGCTTGATAAAGACAGAAGCGGCAATGGGCAGCTGTCCTCTGCTTGAAGAATACGGAAAAAATATTGCCGAGGGCAAAGCGAACGGAAGTCACCCCGTTGCGGTCGGACTTTTTATCCGTGACATCGGTGCAGACGTTTATGACGGCGTTGCAATGTACTGCTACAGCCTGCTTTCGTCAATGGTTAATCACGCTGCGAAGCTCGTTCCGTTGAGCCAGCTGGACGGTCAGGCGGCTCTTGCGGGAGCGATAGAGGATATACCGAAAGCAGCGGAGCTTGCGATGAAAGTGGAAACGGATGACCTTGGCATCGGCGGTGCAGGCTTTGATCTGCGTTCAATGGAGCACGAAAAGCTTTATTCGAGAATTTATATATCTTGATATTTTGATAGGGAGAAATAAAAATGGCTTATGTAAAGATCGGCGTCGGCGGTCCTGTTGGTTCAGGCAAGACCGCACTTATCGAACGCCTTACAAGAAAAATGTCTGAGGAATACAGCATCTGCGTTGTCACGAACGATATTTACACCAAGGAGGACGCTGAGTTTCTTATAAAAAATTCAGCACTTCCACCCGAAAGGATAGTCGGCGTTGAAACGGGCGGCTGTCCCCACACGGCTATCCGTGAGGACTGCTCGATGAATCTTGAAGCTGTCGATGAAATGGCTGCACGCTTCCCCGATGTTCAGATAATCTTCATCGAAAGCGGCGGCGACAATCTCTCCGCAACGTTTTCGCCCGACCTTGCAGACGCTTCTATTTACGTTATCGATGTTGCGCAGGGCGAAAAAATACCGAGAAAGGGCGGTCCGGGCGTTACGCGTTCCGATCTTCTCGTTATAAACAAGACCGACCTTGCTCCGCTCGTAGGTGCGAGCCTTGAAGTAATGGCGTCCGATTCAAAGCGAATGAGAGGGGACAGACCGTTCATGTTCACGAACCTTATGACTCTTGACGGCGTTGACGCTGTTATCGATTGGATAAAGAAAAACGTCCTTTTTGAGGACTTAAAATGAGCACCTTAAAGCTCACCGCCGAAAAAAGAAACGGGCGGACGGTCATTACCGACACAGAATTCACCTCGCCGCTGAAAATTGCGAACCCATTTTACCGTGACGATCACACCGAGGTCATGATGATGGCTGCGAGTGCAGGTATTCTTGAGGGCGATCATTATGATATCGAGCTGACCGTCAAGTCGGGCGCAAGCCTTAAATTCACGGCGCAGTCCTATACGAAGATATTCAAGGCGGAAAGCCTTGGTGCATCTCAGC
Organism: uncultured Ruminococcus sp.; assembly: GCA_937926145.1. Classification (GTDB taxonomy): domain Bacteria; phylum Bacillota; class Clostridia; order Oscillospirales; family Ruminococcaceae; genus UMGS363. The sequence goes on from CALANW010000141.1 coordinate 24,488, forward strand.
GGGTAAAGATCACCGTTGAAAGCGGCGGAAGTCTTGTTTATATGCCCTGCCCAGTGATACCGTTCGGCGGAAGTATTTTCGACACTCGTACCGAGGTTTATTTGCAGGAGGACAGCAGCTTTGCGATGACGGACATTCTTTCCTGCGGAAGAACGGCGATGAAGGAGCGTTTTGAGTTTACAAGCTACCGTTCAAGGACGGCGGTGTATGTTGGTGAAAAGCTTTGTTTTCTCGATAATCAGAAGCTTGTCCCGATCGAAACATCACTTTCGGGTACTGGTTTCTTTGAGAATCGTTCGCACATTGGAATGATGTATATTTACGGCAAAGAGCCGAGCATACCCGAATGTGAGAGGATAGAATTTGCTTCGACCAATGCCGCAAAGGGTGTATGTATTCGTGCTGCGGCTGACAGCGCTGATGAGATTTGGCGGTATTTTGGTGATGTCGTTTTGCAGTAGTTAATCTCATCGCTGTTTATATTGCGTCTGCATTGCGTCTGCAAGCAAATATACTCACTTCGTTCGCATATTTGCTTGCAGAGGATAGTTTATTTTAGGAAAAAGAATTGGCGCAATTCACATTATTGGTTTTACGGAACTGATTTCTCATAGTTCGTTTTACCTTTTTTCGTGTGAATTGCGCCTTTTTATTTGTTACTGATTTCGCTGTTGCAGCAATGCATTAGCTGTTAGTTTAGGGAGTTTCGCTTCTGCGGAAGCGACAAGGGGACGCTGTCCCCCTTGAGACCCCCTGCCACCCTTTGAAAAGCGTGGACGTAAACTTTAGTTTTTTTATTCCGAACGGAGCGTAAATGAACTCATAAGCTCCTTGAGCATTGAAGCCTGTCCCGAAAGCTCTTCCGAGGCTGCGGCGGATTCTTCTGCGGTTGCGGAGTTCGTCTGAACTACGCAGGAGATCTGCTCGATGCCGACCGATATCTGCTTGATAGAATCGGCCGCTTCGTTCGATGCGGAGGAGATCTTGCTGTTGAGTGTTGTTACTTCTTCCGATGCGGTTTCTACGCCGTTCATCATATCGGCAACTTCGGATACGAGCTCGCTGCCGTTATGAACGGCTTCGATAGAGGCTTCGATAAGTGAATTTGTGGAGTTTGCAGCTTCGGCGGATTTGCTTGCGAGGTTTCTTACTTCATCGGCAACAACTGCAAAGCCCTTGCCTGCTTCGCCTGCTCTTGCAGCTTCGACAGCGGCATTGAGGGCGAGGATATTTGTCTGGAATGCGATATCTTCGATAGTTTTGATGATATTGCGGATCTCGTCGGACTTTGTGCTGATCTCGTCCATTGCTTTAACGAGGTCTTTCATTCTTTCGCTGGCATCGGTCATCTTGCTGCCTGTGTCATTGGTCTTTTCCATTGCATTGTTAGCGTATTCGGCGTTTTCATTGATCTTATCGGAAACAACGCTGATAGTTGCGGCAAGCTCTTCAATGGACGAAGCCTGCTCTGTTGCGCCCTGCGAAAGAGCCTGAGCGCCCGAGGAAACCTGATCTGCGCCTGCGGAAACCTGATCTGCTGCCTCGTTTATCTGCGACATTGTGCCGCTGAGCTTATGGTTGATATCGCGGAGGTACTGGAGAAGCACCTGATAATCGCCGATATAATACTGTTCGCCCTTGCTTGTATGTACGTCAAAGTTGCCCTGCGACATAGCTTCGAGGATACGTCCGATATCCTTGATGATATTGTTTGTATTGGAAACAACGGTCTGTGCTGCTGCGGAAAGTATGCCCGTTTCGTCCTTTGCCTTGATAACAGGAACAGGACTCTGGAGGTCGCCGGCGGCAAATTTTTCGATACGCTCTGTGCAAACACGGACGGAGTTACCGATATGTTTGCCTATTATTCTTGCAAAAACAGTTGCGACGATGCAAGCAGCTGCAAGCACTATTATTGTCAAAACGATAGACCGGTAGGTATTATCCATAAAGTCGCTCTTGGGTGCATAGGTAGCGAGTGACCAGCCATCGGTATTGGGAACAGGTGCATATGCAATGAATTTTGAATTGCCGTTGAGCTTATAGCTGGTAAAGCCCGATTCACCGTTTCTCATTTTCTGATGGACGTTGGCAAGTGTTTTATAGCCTGCCTGACCTGTTGTGTCAGCTTCGGCGAGAGCCTCAATGTTTTCGGCATTTTTTACAACTTCACTGTCAACATCGGCGATCGTATCGCCGTCGTTGTCGATAATGTATGCGTTGCAGTTGTCGCTCAGTTTGATCTCTCTTACGATATTGTTAAGAAATTCCGTATCCGGCTGGATAAGAACGCAGCCTGTGACTTCGCCGCCGGAAACGCCGTTTTTCCATACAGGAGCGGCAACAACGATAACAAGCTCGTTCGTCAGCTTTGAAAAAACAGGTTCGGAAATAGTGGAGTTTCCGAGCATTGCCTGCTGGAAATATTCTCTGTCGCTGTAATTTTTGCCGTCAATGGAACTGCCGTCTGCATAAATAAGGTTGCAGGCCACAAGTCCGTGTTCGTTTGCGCTTTGCTTGAGTATCTCTTTCTTGTCATTGTCGGAAACGCTTGCATCGGAAAGGCTCGGGATAACGCCAAGTCCTGTCGCAATGTTTTCATAGGAACGTATTTCCCAGCTTATGCGGTCTGCGGCAAGCTCCGTGGAGATGAGCAGATCGTTGCGAAGGGTTTCGATGGTTGTGTTATAGGTCATAATACCTGCGAATGTACCTAAAACGAGTAGTGATATGCCGACAAGGAGAATGCAGCATAAAAAGATCTTTTGCTTGATCGACTTCATAGAATGACCCCCAAAAAATTTTATTAAAAAGCTTTTTCGGACGGCAAAGAACAGCTTTTTGGATTTACCGTTTTCTGACAAAATCCGAGCTTTTTCCATTTATATATTATAATTATACCACTTTTCAAAAAAAAATCAAGAGGAATCGTAGATTGTTATCCTTTATTTAATATATTTAATATAAGATATCATTTTTATCTGATGATTGGATCATTATTTATGAAATATTTTCAGATATTATTTCAGAGATCGATATTGACAATACTTTAGCAGTGCGATATAATAAAGCGGTTGTATTCTGTAAAGGAGAAAGTATTTTATGATAGGTTTGGGAACGATAATAAATTCTGCCGCCATAGTAGCAGGCGGTCTGGGCGGACTTTTTAGCGGAAAGCTTCTGAAAGAGCGCTTTCAGGAAACATTGCAGCTGACCTGCGGAGTGAGCGTTCTTGTAATAGGAATTGCCGGTGCAATGGAGAAAATGCTGAGCATAAAGGACGGCGCTTTGACTTCGGGCTACAGCATAATGATAACGGTCTGCCTTGTCCTCGGCGCGGTTCTCGGCGAGATAATAAACATCGAGCAAGGCTTTGAACACTTCGGCGAGTGGCTCAAAAAGAAAACGAAAAGCACGGGCGACAGCAGGTTTGTGGACGGCTTCGTAACAGCCTCGCTCACCGTCTCGATAGGCGCAATGGCGATAGTCGGCGCAATAGAGGACGGCATCTCGGGCGACTGGTCAATACTCGCAGCGAAGTCGGTGCTTGACTTAATAGTAATGGTGATGACCTGTTCAATGGGAAAAGGGTGTATATTCTCGGCAGTCCCAGTGTTCGTGCTGGAGGGAGCGATAACGGTCTTTGCGATATTCATAAAGCCGTTTATGACCGAGCTTGCATTGAACTATATATCACTTGTTGGAAGTATACTCATATTCTGCGTAGGGATAAACCTCGTGTGGGGAAAGAAAATACGCGTTGCGAACTTGCTTCCGTCATTGATATTTGCTGTCATTGCGGCGTTTCTGCCGATATTTTAAAAAGTAGGGTCAACGCGAAGTCAAGCAAAAGTTTTGTAATTTTGTAAGAATTTACCTTTGTTCAAGTGTGGCAGGGGTCAAGGGGGAAGCGCCACCTTGTCGCTTCCGCAGAAGCGAAATTCCTTAAACTAACAGTAAAAGCTTGCCGAAAAAGCGAAATTACTAACAAATCAAAAGGCGCAATTCACATCAAAAAAGGTAAAACAGAACATGAGAAATAGGTTCCGTAAACCTAAAAAATGTGAATTGCGCCATTCTATTTTCCTCAAAGAAAATACCCTCTGCAAGCAAATATGCGAACGAAGTGAGTATATTTGCTTGCAGACGCAATATGAACAGCTATATAAAATGAACGGTAAATCACCAATCAAAAGCAGTGTCATCATAAAACATGCAGAGCGGAGCAATAAGCAGCTTATTCCAACACAATATGAGCGCTGAAAATATCTTTGCCCATAAAAATAAAATCGGGACTGTTTGGCATATCATAAAATACCATGCAACAGTCCCGATTTTTATAAGAGAGAAATCAAATACTCTGTAGAAGCTTTTAGTTGTGAACAGTTATAGCTTTTGCTGTATTTTTGTAAAAAGCTTAAAGAACCAAACCGTCTTCCAGCTCGCCGACTTCGGGGACAGTGATGATGTTTTCAACCTTTGAACCGAAAATTTTTTTCCAAGCGGCATCGATCTTTTCAGCCTCGGAAGAAGCTGTTGCTTCACTGCTTACGTCCTTACCGAGAATGATGAGCGCAACATAGTTTCCGTTCACGAAAAGGCGAGCCTGCGCTGATTTGTAGTTGTCATAGCTGCCTAGGAAAGAGTAGCTTGCAATCTGATCGTAGAGTTCCTGAAGCTTTGCGGCAGCGGTATTTGCATAGCCGTCCTTGACCTTAAGAATGACTGCAGTGTCCATATAAACTGCCGAAATTTCATTGTTTTCATAAACGCCGCTTTCGACCTTGCTCATATCAAGCTCGAAAAAGCTTTCAAGCTCGCTCTGTGTGCATACATTGTCGCAGGAGTAGCTGCTGCCAAGCTCCTTTTTCAGCTTGGAGAGGATTTCCGATGCGGTAAGGTTTGCCGATGCTTCACCTTTCAGCTTTCCGTTATTGTCAAAGCGGTAGGTCTTACCGTCAATTTTAACTTTGCCCGTTCTCATTTTTCCGTCAGTTCCGAAATAATAGGTGCTGCCCTTTATCTTTTGAAATCCCGTGCGCATTTTGCCGTCGCTGCCGAAATAGTAGGTGCTTGAAGCTATCGTCTTGAAGCCCGTGCGTCTGATGCCGTTCGTGCCGAAGAAATATTTACTGCCGTCAATTGTCTGCCAGCCCGTTTTCTTGTTTCCGTTGCTGTCGGTGTAGGTGTAGCCGTTGTCTGTTTTGTTCCATTCAGCCGAAACGGTGACTGCGGCTGCGGACATTGCCGAAACTGCCATAAGTGAAGCCATTGCTGCGGAAATTACTTTGCTCTTAATATTTTTCATAATGATTATCTCCTTTAAAAAATCGTTTATATTACTTAGATGAACCGATAGTGCTGCCCTCGTCCTCGTCAATTTCGGCGAGGTTTTCGGGTGTGCTGCCGAAGATGCTCTTCCAAGCCCTGTCTACCTTTAAAGCTTCGCCGAAAGCATAGTCAGCCTTGTCATCTTCGCTCCAACTGTCGGAATAGCCGTTGTCGCCGAGGATAAGAAGCGCAACATAGTTGTTCTGTGAGAATATTCTTGCCTGCTCAACTCTGTAAATATCAGCATCATAAAGCTGCGAAACGCCGAGTATCTGCTGATAGTAGTTCTGAAGTATCTGTACTGCTTTGTCAGCATATCCGCTCTTGACGTTGAGAACAATTGCGATGTCATAATTTATTGCGGAAACGGAATTATCCTCATAAACGCAGCTGTTTATATATCGCATATCAATGCCGTAATTTTCAAGGTCTGTGCTGTCGTGAACATTGTCGCAGGTGTAGCTTGAACCGAGGTAGGATTTGATGCTGTCAAGCACGGTCGCTGCGCTGTTATTGCTCTTCGGGTCGGACTTCCCGCTGCCGTTGAGAACGCCGTATTTGTCGAAGCGGTATATCTTTCCGTTTATCTTGCGCTTGCCCGTGCGCATTACGCCGTTTTTGCCGAAATAGTAGGTATTGCCGCTTATCGTCTGCCAGCTTGTTCTCATAACTCCGTCCGAACCGAAGTAATAAGTCTTTTTGCCTATCTTCTGCCAGCCTGTTTTCATAACGCCGTTAGCATCGAAGTAATATATCTTCTTGCCGATCTTCTGCCAGCCTGTGTAGGTGTTGTAAGAGGAGGAGGTGAGTGTTTCGGTCGTCGTTGCTGCCGAAACCTGAGCAGTAAGAGCGGCTGTAGATGAAATTGAAAGCATTGAAGCGAGTGCGATAGAAGCAATTCTTGATCTTATATTTTTCATAATGAGTATCTCCTTTAAATTCAATTCTCGCCGAGCTTTGATCGAATTAAAATTGATCGGTTTGAATTCGATCAAAGCTTGGCATTTTTATTTTAAAAGAGTTCCGAACTGTGCACCGTTTTTCGCCCTTCTGCTTATATAACGATCTGGGAGATGAAAATGTCGGGTAAAAAAATTTTGAAAAAAAAGTGTATTCTACGCTGTTCACATAGAATACACTTCAGTATTTTTATTGTATCTGCTCCGCAAAAAACAGCGCAGTCTGCGATATCGCATCACGTTCCGCACCGTCTGTATTGCAGAGGTAATAATTGTATTGTTTTCCGTTCCAGTGAGCATTCAGATAATTTTCGCTCGTGATGTCAAGCACAATGCTGTCCGAGATATTTTCGCTCTCTGTTATTTTTCCGTAAACTCCCGAAAAGTCGCCGTCATCTTTCGATATTGAATAATAGTATAAATGTCCGTCAATTGAAAAACGAACATCGGCATCGCCGTCATAAAGATTGCAGACGGTCACTTCCGCATTTTCGGGCAGAGTGATGTCAAACCCTGCTTCAAGGATATCATCAAAGGTGTATTCGTTCGCAAATGGATTTTCGGCTTGGACCCAGTCCTCCTGCTCTGTCGTCACGGAAGAGGTCGAAGCCGACGAGGTGACGGACGTTTCGTTAACAGCAATATCATCATCGCTGTTGTTTTTTATTATCACCGCCGAAGCTATAACTATCGCCGCACATGCCGCCGCTGCGCATATACTCGTGTAAAGCTTTATGTTCGGCTTTTTCTTTTCTGCCGAAGCTTTTTTCAGAATGTTCGCACACATTCTTTCCTCTGCACCCTCGGGGATATCTATATCATCTATTGATTTTTTTATATCATTGCTCATTAAATTCACCTCCAAGTGCGGTTTTGAGCTTCGCCCGTGCATCACGAAGAAGATTTCGCACCGTCGAAGCAGGCTTTTTCACAAGTTTTGCGATCTCTTCCGTTTTGTAACCTTCGTAATAAAAAAGTATAACGACTTCCTTGTATTTCTCAGGAAGAGCCTTTACAGCTTCAAGAACATCACCGTCCGTGTCCTTTTCCTCGGCGGCAATATCCTCGTGATCGGCAATATCTTCAGTCTTTTACCGCCACCAGTGCTTTAGCCTGTCTTTGCAGATATTTGAAGCAGTGACCGTCAGCCACGCGCGTTCGTGATCTTCATCATTGAACGTCATTCCCGTGCTGATTATTTTTAGAAAAGCGTCTTCCGTGCAGTCCTCAGCGTCATGCTGATATATGTAGCATACCCTGTAAATAGCCGCATAATTTCGCTTGTAAAGCTCATTGAAGCCCTGAGGGACAGCAGACATATTTATACCTCCAATTATTTAACGATCGAACGACCGAAATTGTCGGAATTTATTATACAATATTTTTTGACAAAATTCAATATGAAAATAAAAAATCGAATTTCTAACAAATGCGTAATTTTTGCAAAGCCGACATTTGTTCAGTGATGCGAAGCCAACTAAAGTTTAGGTCAAGCCTTTTCAAAGGCTTGTGGGTGTCCAGAGGGCAAAGCCCTTGGTCGCTTCCGCAGAAGAGAAATTCCCTAAACTATGGTTAAAGGCTGTGCAGCAATAGCGTAATCAGTAACAAATCAAAAGGCGCAATTCACATCAAAAAGGTGAAACAGAACGTGAGAATCAAGTTCCGTAAACCTAAAAAAAGTGAATTGCGCTTGTTTTTTATGTCCGGAACAACTATCCTCGGCAAATAAACGTGAGGAGCAATGCGACGAGCGTTTAGCGCCAACGGGATATGTATGGTAGTCTTTCTTTTAGTGATCATGTCACAAAATTTTTTTCGTCAATCTAACCCGTTTTCAAAGAAAAAATTGAAAACGGGTTTTTCATTTAATGTAAAATGTCTTTCGATGAGGAACAGTCGACACGTTCGAATTGTCTACTTTTATGCAAATCAAGCAGGGAAAACATTCTAAACGTTTAAGCTGTTTTGCCGTTTGTACCGTTATTTGGGCATAAATCGCCATTGTTTTCTTTGTTTAAATATAATTCATAATTTTCACGTATAAAAGACGGACTAAGTTTATTTTTTACCCTTTTAAAAAACGATTTATAAAGCTTATAATACACAAAGATGCTGAAAACGATTTACAGGACATTTCAGCAAACAATAGGATTTTTGGACGGTTGAAGGGAGGCTGTTCTGATGTTCCAGATCAAATGGATATGGGAAAATTTAAAGGGTTACCGAAAGCGGTATATCCTCGCGCTCTGCATTACGGTCGTATGTCAGATAATGTACATACTTAACCCGACCTTTGCAAGCAAGATAGTCGATATTTTCATCTACAACGACAACGCTGCCGAAAATATCGAAACGAAAAAGGGTCTGCTGATCGGTCTTTGCTGCTGCATTGTCGGCTTTACGCTCCTCAGGGCAATTATGCAATTCATATCAAATATGCTCTTTGAAACCTGTTCGCAGGGTATGCTTTCAAAGATAAGAAGTTTCCTTTTCAAGAACGCCGAGTGTCAGGATATGTCTTTCTACGACAAGCACTCAACGGGCGACCTTATGACAAGACTTTCGGGCGACCTCGATATGGTTCGTCACACTGTTGCATGGATAATCAAAACGTTCGTTGAAAGTATGGCGCTCTACATTACCACTGTAGTGTATTTCCTTTGCCTTGACCCGATACTTGCAGTGAGCCTTATCGCACTTACGCCGTTTATTTTCATCATATCAAATATTTTCAAGGACAAGGTTGGTCCGAAATATGTTGATCTCCGTGAAAGAATGTCAAAGCTAAACTCTACTGCGGAAGAAAACATCGCAGGAAACCGAGTTGTCCGCGCTTTCGCAAGAGAGGACTACGAAATAGAAAAATTCGGAAAGAAGAACAGCGAATATTCGGCTTCAAACAAGGACGCGGCTTTCACTTGGCTCACGTTCTTCCCGTATATTGAAACACTTGCGCAGGCTCTTTCTGTTGTACTGCTCATCGTCGGCGGTATCTTCGTAATCAACAGCAGAATTACAATGGGCGTTTATGTTGCGTTCAGCGGACTTATCTGGACGCTTTCCAACCCGATGAGAAATGTCGGTTCGCTTATCAATGACTTCCAGCATTTCCTCGCTTCGGCAAATAAGATAATCGAAGTTTACTATTCACGTCCGCTCATCACCGACCGCGCAGATGCAGTTGAAACGAACGGCAGACTTAACGGCGAGATCGAGTTCCGCGATGTAAGCTTCGGCTATGACGAGGGCAAAGAGGTGCTTTCTCATGTCAGCTTCAAGATAAACGCAGGCGAAACTATCGCAATTATGGGCGAAACGGGTTCGGGCAAAACAAGCCTTATCAACCTTATCCCAAGATGCTATGATGCGACTTCGGGCGAAGTTCTCGTTGACGGCGTGAATGTCCGTTACCGCAAGCTCCACGACCTGAGAAAGAACATCGGCGTTGCGATGCAGGACGTTCTGCTCTGGTCGGATACGATCGAGGGCAACATCGCTTTCTACGATTCCGATATGGCGCTTGACGAGGTGAAAAAGTATGCAAAGCTTGCCGATGCGGACGAGTTCGCCTCAAAGCTTTCGGAAGGCTATGATACGATAGTCGGCGAACGTGGTGTTGGTCTTTCGGGCGGTCAGAAGCAGAGAATTTCCCTCGCAAGAGCGCTCGCAATGCAGCCTGCTATCCTTATCCTCGACGATACAACTTCGGCAGTCGATACCGAAACCGAACGTCAGATCCAGCATAACCTCAAAAACCTTGATTTCAGCTGCACAAAGCTTATCATCGCGCAGAGAACCTCTTCCGCGAAGAACGCTGACAGAATTATGATAATCAAGGACGGAAAAGTCGCACAGTTCGGCACTCACGATGAGCTTATGCAGGACAAAAACGGCTATTACTACGAAATTTACACGCTCCAGAACGGTGACGAAAAGGAGGCGGTTTAAATGGCAAGAAACAAATTTGACGTTGATGAAACTCTTGAGACCCCTTTTGACTTCCGACATCTCAAACGTGCGCTTGTCTATGTAAAAAAATATCGTAAAAAGATGATACTGGCGCTTTCGCTTTCTGCTGCATCGGTCATAATCGGACTTTTTTCGCCCGTTATCACGCAGTATGCGCTCGATAATTCTATCCCGAACAAGGATATCCCACAGCTTATCTTAATGGCTGTACTGCTCACAATTACTATCCTCGTCAGCGTAATTTTCGCAACGATACGTTCAAGGATAATGACCGCGGTCGGTCAGGATATCATCTTCGATATAAGAACCGATCTTTTTGAGCATCTCCAAAGGCTCTCGTTCGAGTATTACGACAGCCGTCCGCACGGAAAAATTCTCGTCCGCGTTATCAACTATGTAAACAGCGTTTCGGATATCCTTTCCAACGGAATAATCAACTTCGTGCTGGAAATTTTCAACCTTGTGTTTATCGTAATTTTTATGTTCATAATGCACTGGCAGATGGCTCTCGTTATAATGACGGGCGTTCCACTGCTTGCACTTATCATCGGACTTATAAAAAATCGTCAGCGCAAGGCTTGGCAGGAAGTAAACAACAAAAGTTCCAACCTCAATGCATATCTCCATGAAGGACTTGTCGGCGCAAAGGTAACACAGCTTTTCGTCCGTGAAGAAGAAAATGCTGAAATTTATCAGGGACTTTCCGAAGCCTACCGCGAAAAATGGATGAAAGCCGTTACATACAACAACCTTTTGTGGCCGTCTGTCGATACCATTTCGGCTGTAATTTCGGCGGCAATATATTTCTGCGGTCTGCTTGTGATAGGTCCTGCGAATATCTCGCTCGGTACTATCGTCGCAATGGGCGGTTATGCATCGCGCTTCTGGCAGCCGATAATGAACCTCTCCAACCTTTTCAACAACTTCGTCAACGGTGTTTCCTACCTCGAAAGAATCTTTGAAACAATGGACGAACCCGTTAAGGTCAAGGATAAGGAAAACGCTTCCGAAATGCCCGAGATCAAGGGCGATGTCAAGTTCGACAAGGTCTGCTTCTCCTATGACGAGAGCGCGGAAATTCTTCACGACCTCTCGTTTGATATCAAAGCAGGCGAAAGCGTTGCCCTTGTTGGTCCTACCGGTGCAGGCAAGACAACTATTGTCAACCTTATCTCGCGTTTCTACGATACAACGGGCGGCAGAGTGTTGATAGACGGTCACGATATCTCCGAAGTCACCTTGAAATCGCTCCGTTCGCAAATGGGCATAATGCTTCAGGACAGCGTAATTTTCAGCGGCACGGTCGAGGACAATATCCGTTACGGCAAGCTTGACGCGACCTCGGAGGAAATAAAGCGCGCAATAAAAACTGTCCGTGCAGAAGAGTTCATCGAAAATATGGGAGGACTTTCCGCACCGATAATCGAACGCGGCGCATCTCTCTCGCAGGGTCAAAGACAGCTTATCGCATTCGCAAGAACGCTTCTGAGCGACCCGAAGATACTTATCCTCGATGAAGCCACCTCCGCAATAGACGCAAAAACGGAAAAGCTTTTGCAGGACGGACTTGATATGCTTTTAAAGGGCAGAACATCATTCATAATCGCACACAGACTTTCGACAATTAGAAACTGCGACAAGATAATGTATGTTTCCAACAAGGGCATAACCGAGTGCGGAACGCACGACGAGCTTATCGCCAAAAAGGGTGATTATTACAAGCTCTATACGGCTTCGCTCACAGCATAATCAATGCGTAATTCGTAATGCGTAATTCGTAATGCGTAATTATTTTGTTCCGCGGATTCACGGTGATAACTGCATTTCCGTAGGGGAGGATTCCATATCCGCCCGTTCAATACATAAACGCTGTACAGAACAAATTAATGTAGGGGACGGGTTTCCCGTCCCGAATCGCGTCAGCGATTTTTCGGCACATATATTATCTTTCGTAAATAAAAAGAACCCGTTTTCAAAGAATTCAAAATCTTTGAAAACGGGTTCTTTTTATTATGAAACGCCTTGCGGCGCGGGACTGGAAAATCATCCCCTACAGAAAATTTGCCGAAAATATAGGGTTTGCAACGGGCGGATATAGAATCCGCCCCTACAATTTTTGTTACAAACTAATGGAATATATAATTACGCATTACGCATTAATTTAAAGTTTCATTGTGAGCGAAATCCTCTTTCTCTTTACGTCTACATCGAGGACTTTGACCTTTACGACCTCGCCGACCTTTACGGCTTCGAGAGGGTGCTTGATATATCTGTCGCATATCTGCGAGATATGTACAAGTCCGTCTTCGTGTACGCCGATATCAACGAAACAGCCGAAGTCAATTACGTTTCTGACCGTTCCCATAAGCTCCATTCCGGGTTTGAGGTCTTTCAGCTCCATTATGTCGCCGCTTCTCATAAGCGGTGGGGGAAGCTCATCACGGGGGTCACGACCGGGTTTTTCAAGCTCTTTGAGGATATCATTTACGGTCGGGATACCGATGCCTGCGTTGTCTGCGACTTTCGCAACGCCTATCTTCTTGGCGGCTGCGGAGATATCCGACATCTTGCCGTCGCCAAGGTCTGCTACCTCAAAGCCGCACTCTGCGATTATCTTCTTTGCGGCTTCGTAGCTTTCGGGGTGAACGGCTGTGTTATCGAGCTGATTTTTTCCGTCGCGTACTCTCAAAAAGCCTGCGCACTGCTCGAACGCTTTCGGACCGAGCTTTGCAACTTTGAGAAGCTGTTTTCTGTCGGTGAACGAGCCGTTCTCCTCACGGTAGGAAACGATATTTTTCGCAATAGTCGCGTTTATTCCTGCAACATACGAAAGCAGCGAATGAGAAGCAGTGTTAAGGTCAACGCCGACGCTGTTTACGCAGTCCTCGACAACGCCGGTGAGCGCTTCGTCCAGTCTTGCTTTAGGCATATCGTGCTGATACTGACCAACGCCGATAGCTTTCGGGTCGATCTTTACAAGCTCGGCAAGCGGGTCCTGAAGTCGTCTTGCGATAGAAACCGCGCTTCGGAGCGAAACGTCATACTCGGGGAATTCTTCAGCCGCAAGCTTCGATGCGGAGTAAACGGACGCGCCTGCTTCGGAAACGACCATATACGAAACCTTCTGCGGAATTTCCTTTATAAGCTCGGCAACGAATGCTTCCGACTCTCGCGAGGCTGTTCCGTTTCCGATAGCAATTATCGAAACGCCGTGCTTCTGGATAAGGTTCTTCACAAGCACCTTGCCCTGCTCTATCTTGCGCTGTTCACCCGTTGTGATGTAGGCAACGCCCGTATCGAGGACTTTTCCCGTTCCGTCAACAACTGCAAGCTTACAGCCCGTTCTGTAGCCGGGGTCAAGTCCAAGTGCAACACTGTTTTTTACGGGCGGCTGCATAATAAGCTGACGAAGATTCGATGCAAAGACCTTTATCGCGGATTCGTCTGCCTTTTCGGTAAGCTCGGAGCGGATCTCACGCTCGATAGACGGGTAAATAAGGCGCTTGTAGCCGTCTGTGCAGGCATTTTTCACATATTCGGCGCAGGCAGACTGATTTTTCACATATTTTCCGCAGACAGCGTTTTCTCCAACGCCCTCGGGAATGTCAACGCTGACTTTGAGCTTGTCCTCACGCTCACCTCTGTCGAGTGCAAGGATTCTGTGACCTGCGATCTTTGAAACGGGCTCGGAAAATTCGTAATAGTTCTTGTAAACCGTTTCTTCCTCGGGGTCAGCGGCTTCGGACGAAATTATGCCCTGCTTGGAGAAGATACCGCGAAGCGTTTTTCTGAGTTCCGCATCGTCGGAAACGTCCTCGGCGATGATGTCCATTGCGCCCTGAAGCGCATCATCGACAGTTTCAACGCCTTTTTCGGCATTGACGAACTTTTCAGCCTCGGCTTTCGGGTCAGCCTTGTCCTGCTGGAGCATAAGGAAAGCGGCGAGAGTTTCAAGTCCCTTTTCACGGGCGATAGAAGCTCTGGTCTTTCTCTTAGGCTTGAACGGACGGTATATATCTTCGACCTCGACGAGCGTAGCAGCGGCGGAAATTGCAGCGGCAAGCTCGTCGGTCATTTTTCCCTGATCTTCAATAGAGGAAGAAATTTCCTCCTTGCGCTTTTCGAGGTTGCGCAGATAGGTGAGTCTGTCAAAAATTTCACGAAGAAGCTGATCATCGAGCGAACCTGTCAGCTCCTTGCGGTAACGTGCGATAAAAGGAATAGTCTTGCCGTCATCGATAAGCGAAACGGTGTTGTCGATTTGTTCCCGACGCAGCTTGAATTCGGCTGCGAGTACCTTGTTAATATCCATTGCAAAAACTCCTTTGAAAAAATACAATAAATATTATAGCATATTTTTGGAATGACCGCAAGCGAAAAATGTCCTTGAAAAAAAGATTTTCCTGTGCTAAAATAGTATAAACGAATGTAACATTCAAAAATATACTGTTGGAGGAATTTTTTTATGATAAACAAAGCCGAGCTGCCGCCTTGCCCCGTCGAAACAACGCTTATGCTCATCGGCGATAAGTGGAAAGTGCTTATCCTCCGCGATCTGCGGAGCGGAACAAAACGTTTTGGCGAGCTGAAAAAGTCGGTAACGGGAATTTCGCAGAAAGTGCTGACTTCAAATCTGCGTGCTATGGAAGAGGACGGTCTTCTAACAAGAGAGGTTTTTCCCGAAGTTCCGCCAAGGGTGGAATATACCCTAACCCCCCTCGGGCAAAGTATGTCGCCTATCCTTGATGCAATGGCGGAATGGGGAGAAGCGTTCCAAGCTGAACATAAGCAATAAAAAAAGCACCACAGTGTGATGCTTTTCATATATCCAAAATATAAACGAGAGAATCTCTGTCGGGGAAAGTGTATTCAACGGGAAGCTCAGACGGTAAAATTCTGCGGAATCCAGCTTTTTCATAAAATCGATGTGAAGCCTTTGCCGCAGACGGCGTGTCGAGAATGATGTGCTCCACACCTGCATTTTCGGCGTAGGAAAGCAGCTTTTTGTACAGCGCAAGTCCGACTTTCTGCGAGCGGAGATCGGAACGCACAAAGAATTTTTTCATAATTGCGCAGTTGTTCTCTTTGAGCATTAGTCCGATAGTTCCGACGACCTCGCCGTCCGATACAGCGACCCAGAATTCGCCGCCGTTTTGCTGATAAAAACGGTGTATGTCCTTTAGGTCGGGCTGCTCTTCCAACGAAAGTCCGATTTTTGCTTCGTTGTTTTGTATGTTGAGGATAAGGCTGATTATCTCATCATCATATTTTCCGCTGTAGGTTTCAATTTTCATAAAAGCTTTCTCCGAAAAATTTTATACGAATATTATATCGCTTTATTCGGAAAAAAACAATAACTGCGCAGAATTTTTACGGCTTCAAAGGACCATAGAAATAGCTTGCCGTCGCACCGCCGTCAATGAGCAGGGTAGAACCCGTGATGAATGAACCCTTGTCACTCATAAGAAACTCGGCTGCATTTGCGACCTCATCGGCTGTGCCGGGTCTGCCTGCAGGACATTTTGCGAACATATTCTTGTAGAAATCTCCCCTCGGGCCGTTGAATTCGTCCAGAGCGAGCGGTGTAACGATTATTCCCGGAGCAACGGCATTGAGCCTTGCGCCGTGTTCGCCCCACTTCACCGATTCAGCCATAACGCGCTTCTCATTGCAGCGCTTTGCAAGCTGATATGCGTGGAGAGTATCGCGGATATTTTTCGGCTGCAAAAAGTCGAGCGAAAGCAGTTTCTCTGTTGGGGTCAAAGCGAGCTGTTCGTCCTGCTCTGCCGTCAGCGCAGGCATTCTCCAACCCGACTGGCTCGAAACGGTCAAGCCAACACCACCTTTGGCTATTACCTTTCCGATCTCTTCAAGCAGCACAGCCGTACCATAAAGATCAACTTTTAAGATAGCTTCGATCGGTGCTTGGCTCGGTGAAACTCCTGCCGCGTTTACAAGCATTTTTATATCGCCGTATTTCTGACCCTCGGCGATGAACGACTTTATTGAATCGCGGCTTGAAATATCGGTTTCCGTTGGGACAGCGTCAAAGCCTGCTTCGTTCATTATTTTTGCAATGGCCTGCGCATTTTCGAGCTTCTTGTCGCCAACGACTATCTTCATTCCCGTTCCCATACGGCGCGCTGCTGCCATACCGATCTGACCTGCGCCTGCGAGAAGCATTACATTTTTACCGTTCATATAAATTTCTCCTTTCGCATTTTCTCAAAGTGTTTCGATCCATTTTTTCAATGTTGGCTCGGACCTGTCAACATCACTGCCGCATACGGCAAGACCCTTTGTGACCTTTGCGCCCTTTGCCGCGCCCTGAATATCCTTTACAGTGTTTGCAAGTCCACTGCCCTCATGAGTGCAGAATGGGTGAATGGTCTTGCCCGAAAAATCGTAGCTTTCGAGGAAAGTATAGATCGCCATCGGCATCGTTCCCCAGTAATTCGGGTAGCCGAGATATATCTCGTCATACTTATCGATATTGTCGGGGAGGTCAATGACTTCGGGGCGAATACTCGCTTTCAGATCATTCTTCGCCTGAGCGATACATTCGTTATAATTATCGGAATACGGCTCTGCCTGCTCGATCTTAAACAGGTCTGCTCCCGTGAGCCTCGCAAGCATTTCAGCGGCTTTTTCTGTGTTTCCGACCGTGATATGACGGTATGCTCCGCCGAAATAATTCTCACCTGCACGGGAATAATATGCTATTAAAGCTGCCATTTTCATCGACTCCTTTTTTATTTTCTGATATAATTATAACTTTTAAAAAACGGTTTTTCAATCTGAGTTTAAGGCTATTTTGATAAGAAAAACTTATACTAACCTGCGAAAAAACGCTGCTCATATCCAGTCGGCAATAAACGCTCGTCGCTTTGCTCCTTACGTTTATTTGCCGAGGATAGTTGTTCCGAACATAAAGAATAAGCGCAATTCACATTTTTTAGGTTTACGAAAATGATTTCTCATTTTCTGTTTTACCTTTTTGATGTGAATTGCGCCTTTTAACTTATAGATAATTTCGCTATTGCGGCAAGTTTGGTGCTGTAAGTTTAAGGTGTTTCGCTTTCTGCTAAAGGTCAAATTGACCTGCGATCAAGGGCTTGGCCCTCTGGACACCCACCACCCTTTGAACAAAGCGAAATTCTTGCAGAATTAACGTAAACTTTAATTTTGTGCAACTTTTTTCAATAATACACTTTTTCAACAGTCTGACGCTGCTCTTTTTTTACAAGAACAGCGTTTGCTTTATTTTTCAAACTCTTTTTTCAGAATATCCGCAAATTCTTCGATATAATATCCCGAGTTGTCTTTTTTACGGAAAGCGCAGTAATGCCGCATTATCGGGTCGCTTCCCCTCATAAGCGGAACTCTTGCGATAGATGCCGTGGAGGGTGAAGCTGTGCCGTCAAGTGGAAGAAAGCCCTTTCGTCCTATAAGCATAAGCCGTGCTTCATCAAGATTTTCGGCGAAGATGAACTCTCCCTCTATCCCGATAACAGAGCGGTAATATTCCTGCTCGGTATCATACTGTGACGGTGACGCGATGAGTATGCAGGGGAGGTTTTTCAACTCCTGCGGCGTGACCTTTTTAAGCTGTGCAAGCGGACTTCTTGCCGAAACCTCGATACAGCTTTCGCAGACTGTCAGCGTGAGGTTATGATACTCGTCCGAGAATGCTCTGCGCTGGTCGTTGAATACGATGTCAGCCTGCTCGGTGCGGAGCATTTCGTACAGTTCCTCGTGGCAGCCGTATTTTACGGAAATATCGGCATCGGGATATTTTTCCGAGAATTTTTCAAGCGCATTTTGAAATTCAGTTCCCGAAAAACTGCGCAGATAGCCGATATTGAGCGTGTACCGCTCTCCGTTTGCAATTTTTGTAGCCTCCGAACACATCCGCTCATAATCGGCGGTGAGGACAAGACTTTTTCGGTAGAAATATTCGCCTGCGGGGGTAAGGCTGAAAGTGCGGTTCTTTCGTTCGAGGAGCGGAAAGCCAAGCTCACGTTCAAGAGCCTGAATTTGCTGCGAGATCGCAGACTGTGATATGAAATTTTCCTCCGCCGCTTCGGAAAAGCTGTTAAGTCGGATGACCGACTGGAAATATTTAAGCTGTCTGAACATCGTGCCCTGCTCCTTTTATACTAATTTTTGTCTATAGTTTTATTGGTGTTCAGTATTATCTTGTCTGTAAATATTTTAGCACGATCGGCTCGGAAAAGCAATATTTCGGCATTGGCAAAAAAAAATTTTGCGAAAATACCCCGTAACAGCGCAAAGGTCACCTCGGGGTAACTATGTCACTGAAAAGTGCGTACTTTACAATCGGCAAAGGCTGTGGTATGATAAGAACATCGAAAGAGATCAAGCGCTTATCTCCCGAAAAAATTTATTTCAGGAGGAAAAAATTATGAAAACAGCAGTTATTTGTGCAAACGGAAAAGCAGGTCAGCTCATCGTAAAGGAAGCTTTGAACAGAGGTCTTGATGTTACAGCAGTTGTAAGAGGGGAAAACCGCTCGGCTGCGGAAAAAGTCATCTCAAAGGATATTTTCGACCTCACCGCCGATGATCTGAAAGGCTTTGATGCGGTCGTTGATGCATTCGGAGCATGGACACCCGAAACTCTTCCGCAGCACAGCACAACACTGGCTCATCTTTGTGATATACTCAGCGGTACGGAAACGCGCCTGCTTGTTGTCGGAGGTGCGGGAAGCCTTTATGTTGACCCCGAACACACTCTGACCGTTGCGGACGGAAAGGATTTCCCCGAGATCTTTAAGCCGCTTGCTTCCGCTATGGCTAAGGCTCTCGGTGAGCTTCGCGGAAGAAACGATGTAAAGTGGACTTACATCAGCCCCGCAGGTGATTTCCGTGCAGACGGAGAAAGAACCGGCAAGTATATTTTCGGCGGCGAGGAGCTTGTGCTCAATTCAAAGGGTGAAAGCGTTATCAGCTATGCAGATTATGCCGCAGCAATGGTCGATGAGATCGTGAACGGAAACAATATTCAAAAGCGTATCAGCGTTGTTGGAGAATAATGATCGCTGACGCGGCGAAAGGAGCGTTTGCAGTGACGCACAGTGAAAAGCTTTTATACCTTGTAAAATATCTTCTTGCGGAGGACAGCCGTTACAAAAATATAAGCATACCTGAGGACGAAAAAGCCCGTTTTGACCTTTTCCGAAGTCTTGTGAACGTCCGTCCGCCGAAGCCCGCGGATAATGAGTTTTTGCAGGTGCAGGACGAATTTCTACGCGAGGAAATTTCGGCAAAGGGCATAACCGATATCGACGATATGAAGCCGATAAGCGGAAATATCTATCTATGGCAAGGCGATATCACAACGCTGAAATGCGGTGCGATAGTCAATGCGGCGAACTCTGCGATGCTTGGCTGCTTTCAGCCGTGCCACTCCTGCATAGACAATGCGATACATACCTTTTCGGGCATAGAGCTCAGGCTTGAATGTGCGGAGATGATGCGCAGGCAGGGTCGTGAAGAATCGACGGGTCAGGCGAAGCTGACCGATGCCTATAACCTGCCGTGCGGAAACATCATACACACGGTCGGTCCTATCGTGCAGGGCAGACTGACGAATGAACACCGACGGCTGCTTGAGAGCTGCTACCGCTCTTGCCTTGAGTTGGCGCGGAAAAATCACATCGGCAGCATTGCATTCTGCTGTATCTCAACGGGAGTTTTCGGCTTTCCGCAAAAGGAAGCGGCTGAGATTGCAGTTGACACGGTTCGCAGATATTCGGGAGAAATAAAGGTGATATTCAATGTTTTTAAAGAGAGCGACAGCGAAATTTACAGAAAATTACTCGTCAAAGCTTGAAAAGCTGAGAGGTGAGCTTGACAGTGCCGACTGTGTCGTAATAGGTGCAGGAGCAGGTCTTTCCACCGCCGCAGGCTTTACATATTCGGGTGAACGCTTTAAAAATAACTTTGCTGATTTTATCGAAAAATACGGCTTTAAAGATATGTATTCGGGCGGATTTTACCCATTTGAAACTCCCGAGGAGCATTGGGCGTACTGGTCGAGATATATTTACATCAACCGTTATACCGACTGCGAAAACGGGATATATAAAAAGCTGTTTGAGCTTGTTTCGGGCAAGGATCATTTCGTGCTTACCACGAACGTTGACCACCAATTTCAAAAGGCTGGTTTTGATAAAAAGCGGATTTTCTACACGCAGGGCGATTACGGACTTTTTCAATGCACAAAGCCTTGCTGTGACAAGACATACGATAACGAAGAGGTCATTCACAGAATGTATGCCGAGCAGAAAAATATGCGTGTTCCGTCCGAGCTTGTTCCGCGCTGTCCCGAGTGCGGCAGACCGATGACAATGAATCTGCGCTGTGATGACAGCTTCGTTCAGGACAATGGTTGGTACGAAGCGTCCGACCGCTATCACGAGTTCATTCGCCGCCATAAAAATATGCATACACTTTTTCTGGAGCTTGGTGTCGGCTTTAATACTCCTGCGATAATAAAATATCCGTTTTGGAAAATGACCGCCGAGAACCCGAATTCATTCTATGCCTGCGTAAATTTCGGCGAAGTATTTTGTCCCGACGAAATTGCGAAGCGTTCGGTCTGCATCGATGATGATATTTCGGAAGTTCTGAGTTCACTTTAAACAAAACCGCACAAAGCTGTGTTATGTGCTTTGTGCGGTGAATTTTTTATTGTGAAACTTTTTCTTCTTTTTGCTTCCGGGCAAATTTTTTCGCAGGGCGGAAGCAGATAAGTGCAATGAATATAAGCACAGCTGTCGTGGCAAGGCTTATCGGGTAAGCGGTCATTATCGTGTTGAAAGTCGGGTCTTTCGGGAACGCTATCTTTATCCAGGCTATTCTTACGCCGCAAACGCCTATCGTTGTCAGTATCGCAGGAACGAGCGAAATGCCGAATCCGCGCAGATATCCCGACATAACTTCATAAAGCATACTGAATGTATAAGCGGTGAAGATCATCTTCAGACGGGTGAAGCCTATCTCGATGACCTGCGGATCGTTGTTGAAAACGGCAAGCATAGATCTTCCGGCGAGGAGTACAAGAGCTATTGCTGTTGCTGTCGCTATCGCATCTTCGATAATGCAGAGCGCAAGCGTCTTTTTGCAGCGGTCTATCTGCTTTGCGCCATAGTTCTGACCGACGAATGTTGTGCAGGCCTGACTGAATGAGTTCAGTACATAATATGCGAAGCACTCAATGTTGAAAGCTGCGCTTGAAGCCGCCATAACGATTTTGCCAAGGCTGTTTATAGCCGCTTGGATAATGATGTTTGAAAGTGCAAAAACTGCACTTTGTATTCCTGCCGGCAAGCCTATCCTCAATATCTGACCGAGCGTTTTTATGTCGATGCGAATTTTCTTAGGTTCAAGCTTGACATAGCTTTCCGATATGATAAGCTTTCGGAAAAGCAGCACCGAACTTACCGCGTTGGAAATAACGGTCGCTATCGCAACTCCGTTTACAGTCATACCGAGTACGGCAACGAAGAAAAGATTCAGCAGAACGTTGAGTATGCCCGAAACTGTCAGCACCAAAAGCGGAGTTTTCGTATCGCCGATGCTTCGGAATATCGCCGCTTCAAAATTATAAAGCAGTATCACGGGCATTCCGAGAAGATATATCCGCAGATAAAGCAAAGCAAGCGGAAAAACATCATCGGGGACGTTGAGCGAACGAAGCAGAGCTCCCGAAATAAGCTCTCCGAGAACGGCGATGAAAATCCCTCCGAGGACTGCCACCGCAACGGAAGTATGTACAGCCTTGTGGACGGCTTGTTTGTCGTTTCGTCCTATTGCATTTGCAATGACAACATTTGCACCGAGGGCAATGCCGACGAAAAGATTTACTATCAAACCAATCACGGGGCTGTTCGCGCCGACCGCTGCGACCGCCGCAGTTTTGTCAGAACCGGCAAAATTTCCGACGATAGCAACATCTGATGCGTTGAAAAGCTGTTCCAGTACCGCCGTTGCCGCAACGGGGAGCGCGAACATCGGAAGTCTGCTCCAGAGAGGACCGTTCAGCATATCTATCTGACGGCGTTTTGCTTCTTTTTCCATTCATATCATTCCTTTTTCTCATTTTTTATTATTCAGTTTTATTATATCACTTGGTTTTACAATAGCAAATACTTATTAAGAATGGCTTATCATAGTTGACAGGAATGGTAAAAGCGGCTATAATATATCTGAGGTGAGGTTATGGATATTCGCCTTCTTCGTTATTTTTTAGCGGTCGCAAGGGAAGAAAACATCACAAAGGCGGCGGAAAGCCTGCATATTTCCCAGCCGTCCTTGTCAAAACAGATAATGGAACTTGAGCAGGAGATAGGCAAAAAGCTGCTTATTCGCGGAAAAAGGCAGGTCACGCTTACTGACGAGGGCGTTCTTCTGCGAAAACGCGCGGACGAGATCGTAAAGCTGCTTGAAAAAACAGAGCGCGACCTTTCCGCCAACGCTCCCGATCTCAGCGGCGAGGTCACGATAGGCGGAACACCCACAAAGACCGTGCTGAATGCCGCCGCAAAGCTCCGTGAGGATAATCCAGATGTGCGTTTTCAGTTTTACAGCAGCGATGCTATCGACGTTCTGGAAAAGCTTGAACACGGCAGCCTTGATTTTTCTATACACCTTGAACCGATAGATACTGTAAAATATGAATATATCTCGCTGCACGATTCATCGCGCTGGGGACTGCTTATGATGAAAAACTGCGAGCTTGCAAAAAAAGAGCGCATAGAAAAATCGGATATCCTGTCCGTTCCGTTGATATTCCATCGCAGAGCAGGTCTGCAGCGGCTCATTTCGCACTGGGCGGAAACCGAGATCGAAAATTTCAACATTGCCGCTACATATAATATTGTAAACGGCTCGCCGAGCAGATTTGTCAGAAGCGGACTTGGCTGTTTTCTTTCGACCGAAGATCAGCTTCCCGAACAGCTTGACGAAATGGTATGTTTTCGTCCGCTTGAACCGCCGCTTGAAATTCACTATGCGCTTATTTGGAAGCGTTATGCGGCGCTCTCAAAGGCGGCGGAGGCTTATATTGAAAAAGTAAGGCGTATTATTGCCGATAATAATTGACTTATGGCTTTGCCAGAAATTATGGCTATGCCCGATATGATATTTCACGTCATATCGGGCATTTTCAGCTTTATACAAACTTTTTTACACTTATTTGAAAAAATCCTTGACACTACAATCGTTGTAGGATTTATAATGGTTTTATTCGTTCAATAAAGGGAGAATTTTTATGGAAAAAGACCTTACAAAAGGCAGCGTACTGAAAAACGTTGTCTATTTTTCGCTGCCGTATCTGCTTTCGTACTTTTTGCAGACGCTTTACGGTATGGCTGACCTTTTTATTGTCGGTCAGTTCGAGGGCAAAGCCGCAACGACCGCCGTTTCGATAGGCAGTCAGGTGATGCACATGATAACCGTTATGATAGTCGGACTTGCTATGGGTTCAACGGTAAGCATCGGTCAGGCTGTCGGCTCGGGCAATAAAAAGCAGTCCTCGCGATGCATCGGAAACACCGTTACGCTGTTTATGGCGCTTTCGATATTTCTGACGGCGGTGCTTCTCCTGCTTGTTGACCCTATCGTTTCGGCAATGTCAACGCCCGAAGCCGCAGTTGAGGGGACGGCTCATTACCTTACGATATGCTTTATAGGAATACCTTTTATAACGGCTTACAACATAATAAGCTCGATATTCCGAGGACTCGGCGACTCAAAAAGTCCGATGTATTTCATCGCCGTTGCCTGCGCAGTGAATATCGGCTTGGATTATCTTTTTATGGATGCGCTCGGAATGGGAGCGGCAGGTGCGGCGCTCGGCACAACGCTTTCGCAGACGGTCAGCGTTATTGTTGCTTTGACCGTTATATTAAAGCGAAAGCTTGTTTCCGTCGGCAAAGAAGATTTTCGCCCCGTAAAAGATACTATGGGAAGAATACTTAAAATAGGTATCCCGATAGCTTTGCAGGACGGCTTCATACAGATATCGTTCATCGTTATAACTATCATCGCGAACCGCCGTGGACTTACCGATGCGGCGGCTGTAGGCATTGTGGAAAAGGTCATGAGCTTTCTGTTCCTTATCCCGTCATCGATGCTGTCAACGGTTTCGGCACTCGGTGCGCAGAATATCGGCGCAGGCAAAAAGGACAGAGCAGTTCAGGCGATGCGCTATGCGATATTCATTGCCGCAGGCTTCGGACTTGTTATGGCTGTATTGATTCAGTTTGTCGCAGACCCTATCGTGGGACTTTTCACAACGGACAGCGCGGTTATTTCCTCGGGCGGTCAGTACCTCAAAGGCTATATCTGGGACTGTTGCCTGGCAGGGGTACATTTCAGCTTCAGCGGATATTTCTGCGCCTGCCAGAAGTCGGGAATATCGTTCCTGCACAATGTTATCTCTATTTTGTTCGTTCGTGTTCCGGGAGCATATCTTATGTCGAAGCTTTTCGCCGATACGCTTTTCCCAATGGGACTTGCAACGGCGGCAGGCTCGTTTGTATCGGTGATAGTCTGCGTTATCGCTTTTATCGTGATAAAACGAAAAGAAAGCAAAGCTATTCAAAGTATCGCATAAGCCGCTCAAACTGCTTTTTGTTCTTTTTTAGGCAGACGAGGTAATAAGTGACCTTTGCTTCGGCATCGGTTATGGGAATGTCCACACGGTCGGCGTTTTCCCCGAGATATTCTTTGTCGAGGTCGGTGCTGAAAGAGGGAAGAACGGACGCGGAAACGAGTTCGTTGAACGTATAGCGGTCGTTCTGCACGAGAAAGCGCAAATGGGGCATTTTGCGCAGTGTCATATCGTACCATAAGCCGACATCGGACATAAGAAGCATATTTTCGCCGTCCATATCGGCAAAGGAGAGCGCACTTTCCTTGGCGAATTTATGTGAAAGCGGCAGGGAGAAAAACAGCGTTTCCGTTCCGCATTCAACGCTGTAAAAACGCTCATCATCTGGACGAAAATGCAGAACAGCGATGTGAAATCTGCCCGTATCAAGCCCGTTCAGCAGGTCGTGTTCGCCCGCAGGTTCGGTCTGCACGGTCATTGCAGGATAAAACTGCGCCAGCAGGGGCGAAATTTTCCATACGGGAGCAGGTGCGCATATACCGAATGATATCGTTCGGCGGCTTCGGTCGAGCGCCTGCACCTGCTTTGCGATGTTGTCAATTTCAGATAAGACTTTTACGGAAAGTTCGGCGGCGAGATTTCCGTTTTCGTTTAGCTGGAGCTTATTTTTGCTTCGTATAAAAAGCGGAACGCCGAAATCCTCTTCAAGCTTTCGCATATTTCGGCTAAGAGCAGGCTGCGAAAGATACAGTTTTTCTGCCGCTTCGGATAGCGTTCCGTATTCGGCAAAGGCGGCAAGCTGGCGAAGCTGATATATCTCAGGCATAGTAATATCTCCTTATACTTATTTTTAAACTGAAAGTGTACAAAAAATCAAGCAAAATCTCGTAGCTGTTTAACAGCTTTATATGGCTTTTGCGCCGATTTTTTGTCTACACTTTGATTAAAAATTAGTATAAATAAAATTTATAGCAGTATCAATAAACAGCATTGTACAAAGCTCATATTATGGGGTATAATATGGTCAAGGTCGGGAAACGCTATAAACATTATAACACATCTCGGCAAAGAAATCAATGTGAGATGATACGATGGTCTTTTATTTTACCGCAACGGGCAACAGCCTTTATGCCGCACGTCAGCTTGACTGCGAATGTTACAGTATTCCGCAGGAAATGCACGGCGAAATGCTGTACAGCGCCGATAAAATAGGCATCGTTTGTCCCGTCTACGGTCACGAAATGCCGCAGCTTGTCAAGGACTTCATCGCAAATGCAAGCTTTGGAACGGACTATCTTTATCTTATCCTCACTTACGGCAACCGACACGGCGGAGCATCGGAGCTTGCGGAGAGATTTGCGGCATCGGTCGGAATGCATTTTCAGTACATAAACGTTCTGCTTATGCCCGATAATTTCCTGCCCGCTTTCGATATGACCGAGCAGGCAAAGCTTGAAAAGCACATTCCGCGGCAGCTTGAAATTATCCGCTCGGATATTTCGCTTCGCAAAAATTTCGTATTGGAAGTCACCGATGAAGACAGGGCCGCACATCGCCGATATCTTGAACGAATGTCGAAAATGCCTGCCGAAGCCTTTAAAAAGCTTTACCGCATCACGGAAAAATGTATCGGCTGCGGTATATGCACAAAGGTCTGCCCGATGAGGTGATTTTCGCTTGAAAAACAGAGGGCGAAGCGGAACTGTGAAAGCTGCATTTCGTGTATGGCTTGTATTCACGCCTGCCCCGAAGCGGCGATACAGCTCACCGTCCCCGAACCGAACCCCGATGCGAGGTATCGGAACGAAAATGTCAATCTTATGGATATCATAAATGCCAATTGGCAGAAATAGGAGGAAAAACTTATGGAATTTGCAACACTTAACACAGGCGCAAAAATGCCGCTCGAAGGCTTCGGCGTATTTCAGATACCCGACCTCAAAGTATGCGAGCAGTCGGTATATGACGCTGTAAAGGCAGGATACCGCCTTATCGACACAGCGGCGGCTTATATGAACGAAGAAGCCGTTGGAAAGGCAGTATCAAGAGCAATTGCCGACGGCATCGTTGCCCGTGACGAGCTTTTCATTACGACTAAAGTCTGGGTTCAGGATATGAAGAACGAAGCGACCGCTTACGAAGCAGTAAAGACAGCACTCGCAAAGCTTAAACTTGACTATGTTGACCTTATTCTTCTCCACCAGCCTATGGGCGACTATTTCGCAGCTTACAGAGGGATTGAAAAGGCGCACAAAGAGGGTCTTGCAAAGGCTATCGGCGTATCGAATTTCTATCCTGCAATTCTCACGAATCTCTGCGAAAATGTCGAGATAATCCCAGCCGTAAATCAGGTCGAACTTCACCCGTTCTTCACGCAGAATGACGCAATTGAGAATATGAAAAACTACGGCGTAGTTCCGCAGGCTTGGGGTCCTCTCGCAGAGGGCAAGCATGGTATCTTCACCGACCCTGAGCTTGTAAGCATCGGCAAAAAGTACGGCAAGAGCGCCGCTCAGGTCGTTCTCCGCTGGAATACGCAGAGAGGCGTTTCCGTTATTCCGAAGTCTACTCACCGTGAGCGCATCGAGGAAAACTTCAATATCTGGGACTTCACTCTCAACGATGATGAAATGGCTGTTATCTCGGCAAAAGACCTCGGTCACAGCGAAATTGTTGATCACGGAAGCCCGTCATTCGTAAAATTTATCAACGATATGAAAATTCATTGAGGAGAAAAAGCTATGAGAAAAAATCTTGAAGTTCAGCCCGCAATTTTTCCAATGCCCGTCTTGATGATAGCAGCCTATGACGAAAACGGCGTTGTCAACGTTATGAACGCAGCATGGGGAACAGCCTGCGATATGGATAAGATCGCACTTGTCCTCGACGAAGACCATAAAACCACAAAGAACATCAAAAAGGTGAAAGCTTTCACCGTCAGCATCGCCGATAAAGCACATATCGACGGAGCGGATTTCTTCGGCATCGCTTCGGGCAATAAAATGCCCGATAAGTTCGCAAAGTCGGGATATCACGCAGAAAAGAGCGCATTTGTAAATGCCCCCGTGATAACGGAGTTCCCAGTCACATTCGAATGTGAGCTTGCAGAAATAGTTGATACCGAAAACCTTTATGCCGTCATCGGAAAGATAGTTAACGTGAGCGTAGATGAAAAAGTGCTTTCGGAAAACGGCAAAATTGACCCGATGAAGCTCAACGCGCTCATCTTCGACCAGTTCCAGTCAGGATATTATGTAGCCACAGAAAAAGTCGGTCAGGCTTGGAATGCAGGTAAAGAAATGATGAAAGCTGCACAGAAATAAAAACTAAAGTTTACGTCCACGCATTAAAAAGCGTGGACGTAAACTTTGTTTTTTCTTACTTTTTAGTTAAAGAACACTTCTCCGTCTTCAACAGTGAGGATAGTGAAATCGGTATAATAGCTGTTGCCGTAGATATCGTTGATCTCAAAGTTATAGTTATAGTCGTTATCGGGGAGGTAATCGAGATATACGGAATTATCTCCGTCAAATGTGAATTCTTCGCCCTGCGTGATATCGACATAGTTTCCATCGGGGTTATAGGTATAGTACAGAGGAACGATGATATCGCCGTTTTTGAGCTTGGTGATATTCTTTGGTGCCTGACCGTTGCTGTCGATGCTGTCCCAAGCGCCGAGAATGGTAAGATCGCCGTCATTTTCCTCGGTGATCTCGTGGCGGATTCTCAGGTTGGTAGCTTCGCCGTTGAGAAGCACGGGAACGGAGTAAATATCGAAGTCCTCGTTTTCCTCAACGATATACATTGCAAGCAGCTGTCCGTCGGCGAGGGTATACCACAAGCCGTCAAAAAGGTCTTCGACTTCTCCGCTGTCCCAATCGACATACACATAGTTGTCTATGCCAAGCTCATAGAAGCAGTTCGAGTCATTGTCATTGTAATAAACGGTGCAGTTCACGCTTTCAACATTGTCGATGCTTCCGCTGTCAAAGATGAACGAATAATAGCCGTCCTCGTTGATGTGCGGTTCTTCGGCAAAGTATATCTCTCCGTCGTTTTCGCTGACGAAGGACATATCTTCGCTGTCCTGCTCATCGTATGAATCCCAATAGCTGCTTGACTGGGTCATATCAGCGCTGCTGCCCCAGTATTCCGTTCCTGCGCTGAGCCAAGCATCGCTGTTGTATCCGTCGGTCGTGCCGTTTGATGAGCCGTAAGCGATGCGGTCAACGAACGCCATATAGTAGGGGCTTATGCAGATATCCTTGAAAATGGAAAGCTCCTGCGAACCCGACACCATAAGCGGATAATATGTGGAAAGTCCCGATGAACCGCTCTCGTTTTCGCCGTAGATATTGTAAACAACGGCATCATCGATAGCCGCAAGAACAGCGTCCCTTGCAGAAGCATCGGTCGAAGCAGATGAGATGAGCGAGCCGAGATCGACCATATTTGTATAGCCCTCGGACTTATTGTTTCCGCCGTAATTCTTAGCGGAGTTTATTCCTCTTATCATCGAAGCGAGTGCAGAAGGGTCGTTGGCGGACTGATTCATTGAAGCGGCTGCATTGTTCACGGCTTCGATAAGAGCGTCTATCTTTGAAAGATCGGTAATGGAGAATGTTGCGCTGTCCTCAGACCAAACATCTGCGCAGGATGAGTAGAAGCTGTCAGCAACGACCTTTCCGAGTTCAGCACCGTTACAGTTCGGGTTGCTGTCAAGGTACTGTCCAATAGCGGTGTAGTCCCAGCCATAACCCGGTTCAAGCTCTTCCGAAGCATACATATAGCGAGCGTGAGGAACGAGCATATTCGCATTTTCGACCGTTGCCATAAGGCAGGCATCGAAGCCGATGAATTCAAATTTATCGGTCATACTGTCGAAAACGTAGGTGAGCGCATTGTCGATCTCACCGAGAGAAAGCGAATCATAATCCTTGTTTTCATCGAAGCAAACGCCCGTGATGCTTCCGCCGCCGTGGTTCCAGAAAACAAGTCCCATTTTTGCGGCAGGATAATTTCCAACGCCCCAGCTGAGGAAATCCGCGAGGGTCGAGGTCTGACCCATACCCGTTTCGGAAATTTCGTCAACGAGTGTGATATCGCCGTCCGTGATAACATATCTCTGGTGGCTGTTTTCGGAAATGCCGTAGCCGTTCCATTCAGCCGCACCGCCCGTCTGAACGACGAACTTGATGTTTTCGGAGGTGCTTGCGTTCACCATTTCCTCAATATCGGAAACGCCAAGTCCGTTTCCGCTTTCAAGGTCAGAGCCGCAGAGGTAGACAAAAACTGTCCAAGTTCCGTCCTCGCCCATGGGAACTTCCGCATCTCTCTGCTTACGGGTGAGGCTTATTCCGCCGTCACCTTCAACAACGAGCGAGGAGCTTCTTGCCGTATAAGCCGACGGATCGGACGGAGCAGAGCTGCCGACTTTGCTTTCATCTTCCTCATAGTAGCCGCTGTTATCATCATAATCGTAGTCATCGTCCCAGTCTTCGTCCATACAGCCGCAGAGTGAAGCCGCGGAAACGACAGCAACAACACCTGCAAGAATTCTTTTTTTCAGATTTTTCTCAGACATATTTTCTTCGCCGTAAATTTTTTCACGGCGCATGTCCTCCTTTCGTGTCAAATTGGTTAAATAAAATCAATATAATCTGTAATAAATCTGTCTCTTAT
>CALANW010000142.1 GCA_937926145.1 uncultured Ruminococcus sp.
CCATATTTTTAGGGTAATTGCAAGATTAAGTTAGTGCATATGGGGCGCTGCCCCCCTTACCCCCTGCCACCATTTAAACAAAGCGAAATTCTTGCAGAATTAACGTAAACTTTAATTTTGTGCAGCTTTTTCAACATACTGACCCGTGTCAGTTCGCATCATAGAATACGCGGTAGTTCTTCTCCGAATGTGAGTAAACGCTCATTACCAAGCCGATACTGATAAACATACTTATCATCGAAGTGCCGCCCTGACTGATGAATGGGAGCGGAACGCCGATAACGGGCATTACAACGAGCACCATTCCTATATTGAGTATGCAGTGTACGAATATCATCGCGAAAACGCCGATGCAGATGTTTCTTCCAAGCTCATCCTTGGCGATAGTTCCGTCTGCGACAATTTTAAGGCAAACATAAGCAAGCACCGCAACGAGCGCTATACAGCCGATAAAGCCGAAGCACTGACCCACGAATGTGAAGATGAAGTCGTTCTGAACATACGGCACGGGGACGTATTCGTCGGCGTGAAGTCCCTTTCCGAAAAGCTGCCCCGAGCCAAGTGCGAGCCTGCCCCAATACTGCTGATAAAAAATATCAGCATACTGCGGGTCATGTATAGGGTCTTCCTGAAAAAGCACGAGGAAACGGTTCTTTTGGTGCGGCTGCATTATTTTTTCCCATATAAACCAAATTCCGAACGGCGCGGCAATAAGAACCGGCAGGATATATTTCCACGAAATACCTGCGGCAAATATCATAAACGCGAATATCATAAGGAAAACGATAGCCGTTCCGTCATCGCCCTGCAAAATAACAAGCAGAACGGGTATTGCGCCGTGAACGCAGAGCAGCACCACATTCAGAAAGTGGTTGATGTTGTCCTTTACCTTGTCGAGATGCACGGCAAAGGTCATTATGAACGCAATTTTGAGGAACTCGGACGGCTGCATCGTCGTAAAACCAATATCTATCCAGGCTCGGTCGTCAACGCCCTCATGCGGCTGATAACCGAGCGAGGTGAACGTCAGCATTGTCAGACCCAGACACAGCGGAGCATACAAAAACCACAGCTTTGTGAACCAATGGTAGTCCAGCCCCGACATTATCAGTGCTATCGCAGCACCCATACAGGAGGCGATGAACTGTATCTTATACATACTTGTTTCCTTTGAAGTAACGCCGTTCGTGACGAGCGTGTACATCATCAGCACGGAAAGCGCCGCCAGACCGCATACCGCGATGAACAATCCCTTGTCCAGCTTGCGGAAATACCTCACCACAGCGCCGAATATCGTCTTTATCATAATAAAATTCCTTTATTTTTTGTCATTAATACTAATTTTTAATCAAAGTGTAGACAAAAAATCGGCGCAAAAGCCATATATGCGAGCTTTTGCTTGATTTTTTGTACACTTTCAGTTTAAAAATTAGTATAAAAACGGCACAAGGCTTCGTGCCGCACTTATTCTATTATATTATACAACAGAATTTACGGCTTTTCAATAGGTAATTCACAAAACCTGAAATTTTAACTTGACCTCAATAACTTTTCCCTCACCCGAACGGCGGCTTTACATAATATATATCAAAGGAGATGAGATAATGAAAACATATTTCTTGGGCGGAAGCTCGCCGAGTGGATTCTCACCTGCGTTCGGGGACGTTATTTCCGACACCGACAGCTTCACCTACATAATCAAGGGCGGTCCGGGCACGGGAAAATCCTCGCTTATGAAAAAGCTTCTTGCCGAATTTGCCGATGATGAAAACGAGCTATATCTTTGCTCGTCCGATCCCGATTCAGCCGATATGGTCGTGCTGAAAAAGCAGAAAGTAAACTTTATCGACGGAACTGCTCCGCACGTCTGCGACCCCGAATACCCCGGCGCGGTGCAGGAGATAGTCAATATGGGCGACTGCTGGGACGGTGATAAGCTTCGCACCTGCAAAGATGAACTTATCGCTGCCGACAGCGAATACAGGCAGTTCCACGCACGCTGCCGAAAATGCCTTGCCGCGGCTGCCGCAGTTCTTGCCGATACGAGAGCTATCTCGGACAGCGCACTTAACCTGCCGAAGCTTGACGGTTTTATAAAGCGGCTCGCTAAGAAAATTCTTCCTGCGAAAAGTATCGGTGAGGGCAAACTCGTCTGCCGCAGGATATCCGCCGTCACGCCGAAAGGCTACCTCACGCTTATCCCCGAGGGCGACACGATATATCTGCTCGGTGATGATTTTTACAGCGGTTCGGAGTATTTTCTGCGCAGCTTTGCTTCGCTCGCCGTGAAAAAAGGTCTGACCGCCGAGGTGAGCGTCTGCACTGTACACGCCGATGAATTTTTTGAGCATCTTCGCATACCCGAGCTTTCGATCTCTTTTATTTCCTCGAACCCGATAAACAAGACCGCGCCTGCCGAGAAAATTTTCGTTAATTTTGATCGTTTTTACGATAAGCAGATGCTTTTCGTGCGGAAAAATCGTCTGAAATTCAACAAGGCGGCGGCAAATGACCTCGTTGACGAGGCTGTTACTGCGCTGAAAAACGCCAAGGCTGCACATGATGAACTGGAAAAATTCTATATCGATGCGGTCGATTTTTCAAAAGCAGAAAAAATTTACAAAACGCTTTGCAAAAAGATAAGGAATAATTGAAGCGCCCTTGCAAATGATAAAGAAAACGCCGAAATTTCGGCAAAAAAGAAAAGGGAATGTGAAAATGGAAATTCTGAAAATAATCATAACATCTGCCGTTTCGCTGCTCGTGCTGTTTCTGCTGACAAAACTCATGGGCAGCAAGCAGGTGTCACAGCTGAATATGTTCGACTATATCGTCGGCATTTCCATAGGCTCTATCGCCGCGGAAATGGCGACCGAGCTTGATACGCCGATAAATTCGCTCACTGCAATGATAGTCTACGGTCTTATCGCGGCGGCGGTGTCGCTTATTTCACAGAAGTCTATCGGAGCGCGGAAAGTTCTGACGGGAAAGCCGCTTATCCTGCTCAACAACGGAAAATTCAACCGTGAAAATATGAAAAAAACGCGTATGGACCTGAACGACTTCCTTATGCAGTGCCGCTCGCAGGGATATTTTGACATAGGCCAAATTCAGACCGCTGTAATGGAGTTCAACGGCAGTCTGAGTATTCTTCCCATAGCCGCAAATCGCCCTCTCACACCGCAGGATATGAGCCTTGCGCCGCAGCAGGAGTATATGACGACCGCAATAATTCAGGACGGCGTTATAATCGAGGACAACCTCAGGCACACCGGCAACAATTATATCTGGCTCAAAAAGCAGCTTTCGGAGCAGGGTCATAAAGCTCCCGAGGACGTTTTTCTCGCCGTTTGCGACAGCAATAATAAGCTGACGATATATGAGAGCGAAAACTGACCACTTTATAATGCGCAATTCTTTGCTTATCAAAAAACGTTACTGCCATATTCGTGACAGTAACGTTTTTTTAACTAAACTTAATGCATTATTCCTCTATCATATCATAAAAGAAATCATACGCCTCTTCGTATCCCTCAAACATATCGGGATTATCGTAGTATAAATCCTCGGGGTTGTCGTAGCCCCACACATCATAGTCCTCATCATCATAATATTTCCGCTTAGAGGTTGTCTGCGCAGGACGCTTTGCGCCGAAATTCGGTCTGCCGTCCGCTGTCCAGTAAACATCGGTATTGAACTTTTCAACTCTTTCAACATAAAATCTGTATGAATCGGGGTCGTATCTTGCAACTACTATAAGAACCAGCTCTTTACCGTCATCAGAGTGCCAGTAATATGTTCGGATACTGCTGTCTTTACCTTTTCTGTAATCATCTTCGTCCGTAACTTTATCATACTGTCCAACAAGCGTATCTCTGATATATTTCGTATCCATACCGATGTACGGCAGCATATTTTTCAATTCCGCACGCATCTCTTCTTCAAGCTCTTTCTCTTTTTTTACCTGCTCGGCAAGCCTTTCCTGATGCTTTTTCTCAACTTTTTGACGTTCTTCCTTTATCCAATCGGAAAAATCACCTATGTACCCTTCGGGTATCTTATCTATATAGTAATATCCACCATCGGAATCGTTTTTCGCCTGCAAATACCGTGAGAAATAATATAGCTTCTCGCTGTTTTTATAATCCAAATTATCCGAAAAAATCTTTTCCGCCTGTTCATATTTGCCCTGTTCAAGCTTTTTCATACCACTCTGATACTCAATAAGCTCAGCAACAAACTGCAAAATAAACAGGGCAATTATCGCCAGCACGACCCACACACAAACAGTTATCTTTTTGGCTGTGCTTTTGTTCATAAAAATATCCTCCCCTTATTCAAACACCCAAGTCGACAGCCATTCGAGCCAATGCACATATCCCCTATCTGCCGCCGTTCCCGAGATAACGGGAAAAAATATTACAAACAGTGCAAACGAAGCACACAAAAGCACACTGCCGCTTCGCATCGGTTTTTTCATTCGCATAAGGCTTGAACATATCATCGGGCAGAAAAGCGTTATACAGACGAAATACTGATAGATGAACACCGTTCTGTGAATGAACAGCCACGGCATAAGCATTGACAAAAATGCAATTACAATCACCCTTGACGTTTGGCTTTTTTTCACTCGCCAAAGGTGGAAATTATGCAGGAACGCTGCCAAACCGACCAAGAGTATCAGCGGATTTCCAAAAGTAGTGACCGTGCTTATACGACCGTCCGCAACAATTCTGCACGAATCGAGAAGCGGCTGTTTGTCGATGAGCCATTCATACCACTCGGACGAATACGGGTGCGAAGCCTTTGCTCCCGAATGATAGGAAAGCATAGCCGCAGAGTTGGAAACGGCGTGTTCGATAAAGTTTTTGTCGGTATAAACTTCGCTGAACTGAATATACGAAAGGCTGTAGACTGCGGCAGGAATAATTATGAATGAGGTCACGCACACCGCCAAAAGCCTTGAAAGCAACGGGATATTTTTCTTAACTCCGCCGTTTTCCGCACATTTTTCAAATACATCTGCGAAGAAAATAACTGCTATCCCGACCGCCGCGTAAACACCCGTCCACTTTGTCGAAACGGCAAGAGCCGTCGATACTCCGCAGAGGAATAGACACACATACTGCTTTGCCAGCGTTTTCTCCTGCGTGAAGCAATACATAAAAAAGAACATCATCAGTATGAAAATCGCCGCGATAATGTCTATCGTCGCTATCCTTGAAAGCGTATAATGCATAAATTCCGTGCAGAACAGCGCCGCTCCGATAAAAGCAATATCCGTTCTTCCAGAAATTTTTCGGCAGAAAAGATACATCAGCGGAACAACCAGCGTACCGCATACAGCCGAGGCGAACCTCCAACCGAACGGCGTCATTCCGAACGCTGCAATGCCGAGCGAAATTATCGTTTTTCCGAGCGGAGGGTGTGTGGTTTCATATATTGGCAGGTCGTTCAAAAATTCATAAGCCGTTCTGCCGTGGTAAATTTCATCGAACATCATTCCGTAATAATATGAATTGTATTCGGGGAAAAGCACCTGCTCATCAAAAAGCTCTGGGTATTCCGCGATGTTGACGGGCAATATCAGCTTTCCGTCCGCACCGACAACGGCAAGCTCATTAATATAGTATTCCTCAGTCTTTGTGAAAACAATGCCGATATAACGGGTCTTCCAGCTCATCGGGACACTGTTCCAGCAGTATGCCGTTTTCAGCTCCGCATCTTTTTCTGCCAATATCCACTCGTCCGTAACTTCGTTGAAAACGGACAGCGCGATATCCGCACCGCCTCTTCGCCCGAGGAAAAAGCTTAGATGCGATACTTCCGTATATTCTCCGAGGTCGAGAACTATCTCCCTATTTTCGTCCGAAAAATTCATCTGCGTTTGCGGTGCTTCAATACTTCCAAGTCGAAAGAAAACAGCCGCCGCATAAACCGCCGTCAGAATGAGCATCAAGATCAGATCTTTTGTGCCGAATTTTTCATAAACGGAAATAATAGTATTTTCAATATCAGAAGTTGCTTTTTTGATATTTATTCTGTCTTTCAAGAAGAATTTATTTTTAACTGCAAGAACTAAAGTCAAAACTAACGCAATGATTCCTGCCGAAATAAGTATCGTGAAGCATTTTTCACGGAAATTTACAGCTAAAAGCGTAAGATAAATTCCACACGTCAGCAGGATATATCCGTTGAGCAAGTGCGAATCTGTCCGACCGTGTTTTTTCGCCACAAAATATACGAAAGCAAGCATCACCGCGATAAAAAGTGAAGCCAAAATAAGCCGCAAATCGCCGCTCGCCGTCCCAACAATGGAAAGCGGAGCGAACATATATAGTGCCGCCGCAGTTTTGCCTGCTTTTGCGCCAAACTTCTTATAAAAAGCGAAAAAAAGCGCCGCAAGTATAAGCGTATCAGCCGCCAATGCAATGTAATTTTCAGCCGTCCTGTTTTCTGTCATAAAAAGAGGGCAAAGCCTTGTCAGAGCGAAGAAAACTGCTGTTTCAAAAGCTGTATATCCGCCGAAAGTGCCGCTGTCGAGCTTTTTCTTTATCAGAAAAAAATATATCGAACACGCGATGCCCGTGTAAACAAGCACTGATATCAAACCGCCGCCCCCTTTTTACGATGTTATCTTTTACAAGTATATCACATTTATGAACAAAAGACAATATATTTTTTAAAACTATATTGACAAAGCCATCGTGTTACTTTATAATTTTTTATAAGAAAGGACGTAAAAAATGGTACCTATTTTATATATAGTAGTCCCCTGCTTTAATGAAGAAGCCGTTTTGCCGCTGACCTCGGCAAGTTTTCTCGGCGAGCTTTTGTCGCTTATCGAAAAAGAAAAAATCAGTCCCGAGAGCAGAGTGCTTTTCGTCGATGACGGAAGTACGGACGGCACTTGGCGGCTCATACAAAAGCTGTCAGAGCATAACGAACACTTCTGTGGAATAAGCCTCAGCCGCAACTGCGGACATCAGAACGCGCTTTTTGCAGGGCTTATGGAAGCGCGTGATCACTGCGACATTACAATTTCCATAGACTGCGACGGGCAGGACGATATTTCTGCCGCCGAAAAAATGATCGATGAATATCAAAACGGCTCGGAGGTCGTTTACGGCGTGAGAAACAGCCGTGACAGCGACACTTTTTTCAAGCGTTTCACCGCCGAGAACTTTTACAAACTGCTCGGAACAATGGGCGCAGAGGTGGTTTTCAATCACGCCGATTACAGACTTGTTTCGTCAAAAGTGCTTGACGGACTTTCGCAGTTTCACGAAGAAAATCTCTATCTTCGGGGGATTTTCCCTCTCATCGGCTTCAAAAGCAGTACCGTAGAATATCAGCGGCGTGAACGGCTTGCAGGGAAAACGCATTATCCCCTGCGGAAAATGGCGGCTCTCGCAGTTGACGGCGTGACGAGCCTTAGTGTAAAACCGCTCCGCATTATAACCGTGCTTGGACTTATCATCTCGGTCATAAGCTTCATCGGAACGATATGGGCGTTCGTTATGCACTGCATCGGCTCGACGGTTGACGGCTGGGCTAGCGTGACCTGTATCGTATGCTTTCTCGGAGGTATCCAGCTTGTGAGCCTTGGCGTTATCGGTGAATACATCGGAAAAATTTATATGGAAGTCAAGGGTCGTCCACGCTACATAGTCTCCGAACGGACGAACGAAAAATCGACTATACACAAATAAAAAACGGCAGCTGTTTATATGACAGCTGCCGTTTTCTTATTTATTGAAGGTTTTCTTTACGGTCTTTTTCTTCTTTGTGGTTTTATTTGTTGTCTTTTTGTCGGTTTTATTGTCCTTATCATTCGTATTTGCTTTTTCATTGTCGGTAAGCTTTGCTGTCTTTGACGGTGCTATCAATTTCTTGATAAACTCGGGATCGCTGAACCTGCAATTCGCCCTGTCACATTCTCCACCCGGTGTATCCCATAGTATTGGACAAGCACCGATATCATACATTGCTTTTGAAACAGTCATCATCCAATACTCTTTTAATTCACGGGATTTGTTGTCACCATAACAACCATATTCTCCTACGATAACGGGAATATCCTTATCAATAAAGCTTTGTTTGAGCATTTTCATATTTGTATCAAGTTCACTAAGATCTTTCTGACTTCCCCATTTTGTAACAGCCTTCCCCCAATCAGCATCCTCACTAAGAAGGCAAAATGTAGACGGTGTATAATAATGAACGGAAACCGCCATTCGGTTGGCAGGGTCTTTTGGCATTTTGAAAAGCTCATCACAGGTTCGGTCAATACCGGTATTATAGCCCGAAATCAGAAGATGCCGTTTAGGATTGTTTCCGCCGCCCGAACGTATAACATCAACAAACGCCTGATTTACACGATTGGCAAGATCGTAAGACAGCTTTTTCTGTTCCTGCGTTCCGCCCCATGGGTTCCATATACTGTCCCAGCCAAGCTCTTCGTTTTGGCTCTCAAAAATAAGCTTATCGGAATAATTTTCAAATATTTTTGCGATCTGTTTCCACATTGTT
This sequence comes from uncultured Ruminococcus sp., assembly GCA_937926145.1. Lineage (GTDB taxonomy): Bacteria > Bacillota > Clostridia > Oscillospirales > Ruminococcaceae > UMGS363. The sequence continues at coordinate 8,533 of CALANW010000142.1, forward strand.
TTGTAGCGCTTCATAGATTCCTTTTCATTTTTCGGAAAATCGTTGACCCAACCGTTGTCCCAGTGGATATTTATTATCGCATACATTCCCGAATTGAGCGTCCAGTCAACAACTTCCTTGACACGGGCGGCGTACTCGGAAGAAATAGTATATTTCCCGTCATTTGACATCATATTCGACCAAGCCACAGGTATGCGCAGAACGCCAAAACCTGCATCTGCATAGGTCTTTATCATCTTTTCCGTTACAACGGGACTTCCCCATGCCTTCTGATAATCATCAGGTGTTTTGCCGTTTATCCAGTCACCACAGGCCTCAAAAGTATTGCCGAGGTTAATGCCGTAACCCATATCACGGACAAGCTCCATTGTTGTTATATCACGTATCTCACCATTTTTTGAAGAAGTATTTGAGGCTGAAATATTTTTCCTTGTCAGAGATTCTGCAGAAGCAGAAATATCTGTCCATGCTCCGCATGAAAGCATCATTGCCAATGCCAAAATTATCAATAGAAATCTTTTCATAATGTCTTCCTCCTTACTGTATTTCAATATGGAAAGCCGCCGAAATTTTAGGCAGCGGCAGACGGTATTTCTCCGCAAGTACAGGACCGCAGGCGTTTGAGCCTACACCTGCCATCAGGCTGTCGATGCAGACAACGGTGCTTCCGCACTTTTCAAGCTCGAAATTATGCTTCTTTTCCGCAAGCTCCTCCTCGGTATATTCCGAAGCATTGAATGAAAAGCTCTCGCCCGAAGTGAATTTCACGCTTGTTTCTCCGTCCGAGATGAGCATATATTTGCAGCCGAAGTGCGAGCCGTTTTCCTGCGGACGAATATAGTCCTCGTGCAGTTCGGCGACCGAAGCTGTAAAATTTCCGATGTAGTCGGCGCGGTGCTTGTCGCAGTAGCTTTCGTATGGGCCATAGCCGAAATAGTCAACTCTGTCGAATCCTATTGGCATGAAAAGTCTTATGCCGAAGCGCGGCAGGAACGTCACCTTGTTAGAGAATTCCGCTTCGCATCTTATGTCAAGCCCGTCTGCGGAAACGAGATACTTCACGTCCATATATGCGAACGGCTGATGAATACTCCAGCCAAACGACTGACGAAGCGAAATTTCTGCGCCGTCGGCAGTTCTTTCGGCCGAAACGCCGTAGTTTTTGACCGTATGGCCGTTGAGATGCGCTCTGTACCAGTCGGATTTCATAACGTCATTGTCAACGGGCGCGCGGAAGAAGTTGAAATACAGCGGCTTTTCGAGCAATTCCCTGCCCTTTGATATTATCGAATCGAACGCTGACAGACGCTTATTGAAGCGATATGAAACCTCACCGACGCTGATATTTACGAAGAAAATTTCGTCCTCAATGTTTATCTCAGCGGAACTTTTCGGCTTTTCCGAAAGCTTGGTTTCGTCACAAAGCTTCAACTGGTCGAAGCAGACTTCATAACCCTTTTCGCAGTAGGAAGTGTCAGCCTTTGCCGTGAAGATGAAGCGGATATAGCTTTCCTCACGGCGCTTTTCTGCAGCTTCGGGGACGAAAATTTCAGCTGTTCCCCTTGGCAAAAGCGTAAAATCGACCTTGCCCGATGCCGAAATCCCGCCGTCAAAGGTTATTTCATAGCGGCAGTCGAAAAGCTCGTCAGCCTTTGCAAAATCAAGATAGCTTCTGAAGATGAATTTTCCGTCAGCTTCGCCCTTTTCAACACGAACGGGACGGTAGACCTGCTTCACTTCGAGCAGACCCGTGTGCGGCGTTCTGTCGGGGTATGTCAGCGCGTCCATACAGAAGTTGCCGTCATTGTGCTTTTCGCCGAAATCTCCGCCGTAGCCATACTTCGGCTGTCCGTCAGCAGTTGTGCCGAGAATACAAGCGTGGTCGCTCCATTCCCACACGAAACCGCCGATAAAGCGTTCGCTCGAATAGAAAGCCTCGTGATAATCTTCAAGGTCGCCGGGGCCGTTTCCCATAGCGTGACAGTATTCGCAAAGCACAAACGGGCGGTGTTCGTCCTTATTTCCGAGGAAATCCTTCATTCCGTTTATATCCCAGTACATTCCCGAAACAACGTCAAGAATATCGAGCGGAGTTTCGTCAAGGCGGTGTGTGCTTTCGTAATGAACGAGCCTTGTATCATCGAGCGACTTTACAAGCTTTGCCGAGGCGAGCATATTTTCGCCGTAGCCGCTCTCGTTTCCGAGTGACCAGAACACAACGCACGGGCGGTTTATGTCACGCTTCACAAGCGATTCCGCACGGTCGCAGATCGCCGCCTTAAAACGCTCATCGCAGGCAAGCATCGCGATTCCGCAATAGCTGTTTTCGGCGCTCCACTTGAAGTCGTTGTAGACTTCAACACAGCCGTGCGACTCCATATCCGCTTCGTCGATAACATAAAGTCCGTACTCATCGCAAAGCTGATAGAACAGCGGCGAATTCGGATAATGCGATGTTCTCACGGCGTTGATGTTGTGCTTTTTCATAAGAACGATGTCTTTTTTCATCTGCTCATAAGAAGCATAGTAACCCGTTTCGGGATAGCTGTCATGGCGGTTCACGCCAAGGAATTTCACGGCTTTGCCGTTTATCTTCATAACGCCGTCACGAACGCAGACGTTCCTGAAACCGACTTTTTCACCTATCGCTTCTTCGCCTGCGTTGATTTTCAGCGAGTAAAGATGCGGTGTTTCAGCCGACCAGAGTTTCGGAGCATCAACTTCGACGCTTACCGTTTCGCCGTCCTTTGCCGAGAAATTTGCAAGCTTATTTTCGCCGTCATAAAGCTCGGCTTCAACGTCACAACCGCAAGGTGTAAAGATAAGCTTTGCCGATGCATTATCGTCCGACAGTTCGGTTTTTACAACATAATTTTCAAGCCGCTTTTCTGGACGCGAGAGGACGTAAACATCACGGAAAATTCCCGATAATCTGAACTTGTCCTGATCCTCAAGATATGTTCCGTCACACCATTTCAGCACTGCCGCAGTTATGACGTTTTCGCCCTCGTGCAGAAGCGAGGTTATATCGAACTCCGATGTGCTGTGCGAAACCTGCGAGTAGCCTGCAAATTCGCCGTTGATATAGAGGTAAATACAGCTGTCAGCGCCCTCAAAAACGAGAATTTTTCTCATTCCGTCCGATTTGTGATTATAGCTTCGGCTGTAAACTCCGACGGGGATATCATCGGGAACAAACGGCGGATCGAACGGGATAGGGTAGCAGACGTTCGTGTACTGCGGTTTGTCGTAGCCGTGAAGCTGCCAGTTCGACGGAACGGGTATCGTTTCCGTAAATGGCACGTCAACGAAATCGTCCTCCAAGTCAATGATGCTGTCATAATAGCGGAAGTTCCATTCGCCGTTGAGAAGCTCGAAGCGCTCCGACTTTTCCCTGCTTTCAAACGGGTTCTGCGCCTTTGCAAATGGGATAAAGTAACAATGCTTTCCGAGCGTTCCGATGTGGAGCTGCTGAGGGTCTTCGTGGTATATCATTCTGCTTTTTGGTGAGCCTTTTGCGGAAATCTGTTCAATATTCATATTCGGCCGTTCCTTTCGTTGTATGATGTTGAATACATTTTAACACATCTTGACTTTGCCGTCAATAGATGATATTATAAAAATATAACAATATGAATATGGAGGAAAAATATTTTGTTCTTCTGTGACTATCCTATCCTGCGGGGCGAAAAGGAGCTTCCGCTTTTTCTTCTGAATATGGGGCAGCAGCACTGTCAGGATCATATCGTCCGAACGGAGGGTTACCCCAATCCGCAGATACTCTACTGCACAAAGGGCAGCGGAACTCTGCTCATTGACGGTGAAACACATATTATCCCACCCAACACAGCTTTGTTCCTGCCTGCGTTTTATCCGCATGAATACTTCCCGAACGGGGATATCTGGGACATACATTGGATAGTTCCCTCGGGGTATGCTTCGGACGATATCCTGCGGCATTTCGGATTGACAAAGCCGAGCATCTTCCCTCTTTCGGAAACGAAAATGCTTGAACATATCTTCCGTAAAATGCACGAAGCCCTCCGCGCGGATTCCGTTTTCGGGAACTACCGCGCATCGGGCTTCTTGTACGATTTTCTTATTGAATTTTATCGGCTCATATCCGCTGAAACGGCTTCGGGCGCGCCTAACTCAGCGCTGATGAAAGCCGTTGACTATATCAATTTCAACTTCGCATCGGAAATAACTATGGACGATCTCTGCGCCGTTTCGGGCGTGTCAAAGCAGTATCTTTGCCTGCTTTTCAAGAACACTTTGGCTTCGCGCCCCATGGAATACATCGCAAAGCGCCGAATACAAGCCGCAAAAGAGCTTCTTATCAGCACAGACAAAGGCATCGAGGAAATTTCCGAGGAAGTCGGCTTCTGCACGGCGAGCTATTTCTGCAAGCTTTTCAAACGTTATGAAGGAATGACACCGTCAGCGTTCAGGCGTTCGTAACTCGGATGTTTTCCCGAAAATTCTTCCCACTAAAATGAAAAATATCGTTCCTGCCGCTATCTGCAAAGGGTATGTAATTACCGCTTCTTCGGGTATGAGAAACGCCAGCACGGACAGCGCCGCGGCAGGCGGAACAAACAGCTTTGCCGACTTCATAATTATGCAGACAATGAGCATCGCCACCCCTGCCGCAACGAACATTTTCCAGCCGAGCAGCAAAAAAACGAACCTGCACACCGCTCCGATAAGCGCACAGCCGACTATCAAAAGAATTATTGCAGCAGGCTTTTTCTGCACCGCAGAACCCTTTCGGCAAAACTCGGTGAACGCTACAAGAAGCGGCGGTGCGACCGCAAGTTTGAACCCCGTTCCGACAGCCAAAACTATCGCAATGCTGCCGATGAGCCACCTTGCCGCAATTAAGATTATGGCGTTTTTATCGGGCATAGGTTCGGGCGAAAACTCCGTTTTTTCGGCTATCCCAAGCTTCTCAATAAACAGCCTTTCCATAAGTATAAGAAACGTCAGCACAGCCGCCGCTATCGGATATATCACCGAATTTGTCCCGAGCATAACGGGCAGAACAACGGACGAGATAACGGGTGCAAAGGTCGTTCCAGAAAAACGGAACAACAGCGAAGCCGCTAAAAATGCGATGCAAAGCTTCATACTGATTGAAAACGGAACAAACATCGATATGAGCAGACCCATTACCGAGCCTATGCATATCAGCACAAACAGCCGCAGCTTGCTCGTTTTCCAAGCGAATTTCGGCGCAATGAGCGCACCTGCCGCGATTGCCGCTATCTCGGGGAAAAGTATCTCTTTTTCGCCCGAAAGCTCCGCCGCGGCTGTCATAAGCATAACTGTCAGAACTGCAAGTGCTGTCGGCAGTATCTTTTCCGGCTTTGTCATGTCAGTACCCCTTTATTTCAGCTCCCGTATAGAATATCTCAACGGGAGTTTCTGCTTTTTATGGGTACAATTATACAGCATTTTCGGCAGAAAATCAACTTTTTATACTAAACATCATTTAAAATTCGGAAAAATTCAAACCGATAATCTCGCAGCTGTTTTTAACAGGCTTATATTGGATCTCGGCACAGATTTTTTTCCTTTATTTTATTGGTGTTTAGTATTAGAAACCACAGAGAGTGGTTTTCATTTTTTTGCTCTAAAAAAGCGTTCTTCTCAATGTTCAAAAGCTGAACATTGTAAAAGAACGCTGTTTGTCTGATTGTTTGATTTTTTAATTTTCTTCGTATTCTATTCCGGAAGCAAATCCAATACTGTCAAGTTTCCACATTTCGTCAACAGTATCTCTTACCATTTGATATTCTCTTATACTTCCGCCATATTCAAAACGATCTTCGTCAGCTATCCAAACGACCGCACTTGTATCGCTGTACGAGATAATCCCTGCATTCTCATAATCAAGATATTGGCTCTTTTTTTGTATCGGGTTAACGATAAGATTTGCAAGCCAGCCGTCTATCATTTTGAAATGCGGATTATCTCCCGAAAACATAATATCTTTGAGTTCTTCATCCGATGCCCATGATTCAGTCACACATTTTCTTGCAACATTATACATTTCATCAAGATCAGTTGCAACTTTCTCATATACCGCATGATATTCAATTTCATTTTCATAAACCGTTTCAAGTATAAGATCGTCAGTGCAAAAATCGGACATATTATCTGCCATTACTAATGACGTTATCTCATCGCAGTATATAATATCACTTATCAGCTCAATTCGCTGCGATCTTGTGATATCGGCACAGCTCACACACGCATATCGGTTTTCAAGCCAATCGTATCTGTCACCGACAATATCGGTAAGCTTCGTTCTGACTGCCTGTGTTTCCGATGCTGTAGGTTCAGTTTCAGCCGCCGCACTTTCGGAAACAGTTACCTCTTCTGTTTCTGCCACACTCCCGCTGTTATCTTCCCCACTTCCGCAGGCTGTCAGCATAGCCGCTGCAAGCATCATCGCAATTATCGAAAACTTTGATCCTTTCATTTTACCATATCCTTTCTATTTTTCTTAATTGTATCATATCATATTGTCCAAAAGGTATGCTGACAGCTAAAAACCTCCCATATAAAATACAGGAGGGATTTTTCAGCCGCAGTAAACTCTTATCGCATCGCGCATAAATTCAGCCGTGCCGACACCGTGCTTGTCAATGTTTGCCGCAAAGCGTTTGTCAGCGGCGTACATTTCGCCAAGCCCCGAAAGTATCTCTTTTGTGCAGGTGTAGAAATTCTCAGTGATAAAGTCCTGCCATTTCTTTACCAAAGCCTGCGCCCTTTCACTGTCGGGCGATGCTCCGCCGTTTTTACATTCCGCAAATTCCGACATAAGATTTTCCATACCCGAAAAAGCTTCGTTCTGCTGTTTCTTTGTATAGTTTTTTTCGGCGAACTCCTTGTAAGCGGTAGTTTCGCCCCATTTTTCCTTTGCTTCGGCAGCGTATTTCTCACGCTGAGCCTCAAATTCACTGTTATCAAATGCGTTCATAGTTATTTTTTCTCCTTTCATCGCATCGTCAAGCGCCGATATTAGCCGTTCGAGCCGCTCTTTTTTCAGCATAAGCAGCCGTTTCTGACCCTTTAGCGCCATGTTTTTGTCATATTCGGGAGAGGATAGTATCGTCCGAATCTCTTTCAGCGGAAAATCAAGCTCGCGGTAAAATAAGATCTCCTGCATTCGTTCAAGACAGCGCTCATCATAGAAACGATAGCCGTTCTGTTCGTCAACAGAGGACGGTTTCAGCAATCCGATCTCATCATAATAGTGAAGCGCGCGCACGGTCACTCCAGTGAGCTTTGCGAATTCTTTTATCTGCATATTCATTACTTTTTCCTCCCTTGAACACTATCTTACACTATAACGCAACGTCAAAGTCAATACCTTTTTGATAATATTATCACTTTTTTTGAAAAAAGTCCACTTCGCGTAAACATTCAATATAAACGCCTACTATTTTACTTATATTTTGTATGATTTAAACAAAATGCTCTTTTGCCCAAATATTTTTCCTAAAAATTCTTGACAAATCAAAATTATATGCTATAATAAAGCCATACCTACAAAACATATAAAGTTAATATGTAATATAGGAATACTTGTATAAAGGAGAAAACGCAGATGCTTTGCTTAAATATTATGTGCTGTAGAAGCTGTATGAACTGTATGGATAAAAAACTGCCCTGCGCCTTTATATTCCGAATGTGACGCTCCGTCAATAAACAAATTATGGAATTATGCGCAGCAATGATGAAATGCTGCGCTTTTTTATTTGAAAAGACCAGCTATAAAAAGTCAATACCCTAATCCAAATTTTTAGGGAAAACAGG
>CALANW010000143.1 GCA_937926145.1 uncultured Ruminococcus sp.
CATAAAGGAGGACGAAGATGATTGATTCCAAGAGTGAACTTATCATTGCCAAGACGATTCTTTCGGCACAGGCGGAGGTCATTATCAGCCGTGAGAAAAGGATCAGAAATATCCGTGAAAAAGCGTTAAGGGCTTATGCCGAACGCAGAAAGCCGAAACCACAGCGTAAGCCAATGACCGCCGAAGAACGCAGGGCGGTCTGGGACACACTTAAAAATTTGAATGACTGAGAGGTACATATTATGATTAAAATTTCCGATGAAAGCTATGAGAGAGTAACCGAGATCTTGGAGGATATAGGCTGTGCCTGCGAAACCTCCGATTATTATGAGGATTGGGAGGACGTTGCAAGACCGTCGTTTTGTGTTATGGACGACCTCGATTCCGACCAATACGATATGACCTGTGCGGCGTTTGCCGAGAAGATCGAGGAACTGTACGACAACGGCAAAACCAACTATGCAAAGGGTATTCACTCCGCATTTTACGGTTATCTCCGTGAACGCCGTGACTATCTTGAATTTAACGGCTACTATGACAAGCCCGAACTTCCCGAAGATGCAGACGAGGACGATATTGACCTCTATAACGAGCTTTTAGAGAAGTACGAGGCTTATGAGGATTTAATAAATGCTGTTGATAAGTGGATAGACAAAATGAACAGGCTTGAGCTTGTGTGAGAAAGGATACCGATATGAAAGTTATAACTTTGGCGAATATGAAAGGCGGAGTAGGAAAATCCAGTTCCGCAACGGCACTCTCGGCGATACTTACCGAGCGTGGATACAGAACGCTCCTTATCGACTGCGATCAGCAGTGCAACAGCACGGACACCTACCGTGCGGAAACCGAGGGTGCGGCGACCGTTTATGATGTTCTCCTTGATGATAGCAGGATAAGTGTGGCGGAAGCGGTTCAGCATACCGAGTGCGGTGAAATACTTGCAGGGGACAGCCTTTTAAGGCAGGCGGACGAAAAGCTGAAAGGAAGCGTTGACGGGCTTTACCGTATGGCAGACGCTTTGGAGAAGTGCGAGGGGTATGACTACATAATCATTGATACCGCTCCTGCGATGAACTCAATTCTGCACAACTGTCTTATTGCCGCTGATGAAGTCATTATCCCTGTTACGGCAGACAGATATTCTTTGCAGGGGCTCTCACAGCTCAATGAAACCATAAAGGCAATAAAGAAGCGTCAGAACCCGAAGCTTACGGTTGCAGGGCTTCTTCTCACAAAGTACAACAGCAGGGCAAATCTTTCGAGAGAGGTCAGAGCTTCGCTTGAAACCGTTGCGGAGAGTATGAATACAAGGATTTTCGATACTTCTATCCGTGAGTGCATAAAAGTCAAGGAAGCACAGGCACAGAAGCGGACATTGATAGAATATGCACCCAAATGTACGGCTGCCGAGGACTACAACAGGCTTGCTGATGAGCTGACGGGCGGAAAGGAGAATTGACGTGGCAAGGAATGTTACAAGCAAATTCGGAGTTGCGGACGGACTGGACTTTTCGTCCGAACAGGGAATAACGAGCATAGCGATAGACAAGCTTGTTCCGTACCGTAATCACAGGTTCACTTTATATAAGGGTGAGCGTTTGGAGGATATGATACAGAGCATTTCCAAGAACGGCGTTATCACTCCCATTATCGTAAGGACAATGGAAAACGGAAAGTATGAGATACTTTCGGGACACAACAGAGTTTACGCCGCAGGACAGGCAGGACTTACGACTGTTCCTGCTGTTGTAAAGACTGATCTGTCCGATGAAGATGCGGAAATTTATGTTGTGGAAACCAATCTTATTCAGAGGGGCTTTAAGGATTTAAAGATAAGCGAACAGGCTTTTGCAGTCGGGCTTCGGTACAGCAAGCTTTTTGATGAACGCAAGCTTAAAGGCATCAATGATGAGCTGTATCTGATAGAAAACGGAAAGCCCAATCCCAATGCAGATGTTTCGGTGGAACATTCGACTACAAGAGAAGCAACCGCCGAGGAGTACGGTATCAGTTCATCAATGGTAGCAAGGCTTCTGAGGGTGAACAAGCTCACAGACGAATTCAAGGAGCTTGTGGACAAGGGAAACATAAAGTTCCGTTCCGCCGTTGATATTTCCTTTATGACAGAGGAACAGCAGAGACTTGCATATTCGGTTATGGTGAAACTAAATGTGTCTGTTATTGATATGAAAACGGCTAAACAGCTTCGTGAAATATCGTCCTCATACGCTGTTGTATCCGAAGAACTGATAACGGAAGTTCTTACAGGTGAATATGGAAAAGAGGACACCGAGCCAAAAGACAAGGGAGAAAAGATTACTCTCCCGACAGCTACATACAAGCGGTATTTAAGCAGTTATTCAAAGAAAGAAGCAAATGAGATCATCGAAAAGGCACTTGCTCTTTATTTTGAGCAGACGAATGTATAATGGAGGTAAATCAACATGGAAAACAAGGTTATAGTTCAGGGCAGAGTAGTTGAAGTGACTATGCTCAGAAAAACGGGCAGAATGCTTGATTGGTATGGTGTGAAGATAAGGACAGAGGACGGTTCGGAGGTTACTGTTGAATGCGAAGCGAATGAGCTTGACAAAAGGCTGTTTCCCGATATGAAGATAACGGTTCTTGCTTACCGTACCGACAAGGGTGAGGACGGTGAGCCTGCGGATCGCATAGTGGCTAAAACGCTGAATTATTGATATTTATGAAATGAGCCGAGTAAAATGTTCCGGTGGAACATTTTGCCCGGCTTTTTTAGTATTTCTTAAAATATAGTTCTATTTGTTATTGTTATTCTTACATCAGCGTGGTATAATATTTATGAAAGTAATTATATTACTGATTTGGAGAAAACGTATGAATGATATTTTATATAAAGGAACTATAAAAGGCTTTCCGCTGATTAAGTTTCAAAACGAAGAAATAATCAATAAGACTATTGGCGGATCATTTTATATGAATAGCCTGAAACATTATCGTGAATTATATGAAATGAAAGGTGATGAATTTATAGGAGATCCCTGTGAGGGTAAAATATTTATCTCCGAAAAGTTAAATGCACAGTTTATTGTTCCTGAAAAAGGAATACTTCAGAATTTAAGGCAACACCGTACAATGCCGCCAATAAATTCTCACAAATCAAGTTAAACGC
>CALANW010000144.1 GCA_937926145.1 uncultured Ruminococcus sp.
CCATATTTTTAGGGTAATTGCAAGATTAAGTTAGTGCATATGGGGCGCTGCCCCCTTGACCCCTGCCACCTTTGAAAAGGTGGACGAAACTTTTGCTTGGCTTCGCAACACCCAGTAAATGTTAGCTTTGCAATAATTCCGAATTCCGAATTCCTCATTAAATCTTGACGTTTTACCTATAATATGGTATAATTATAAATTGCACGGTGTTACAGTATGACTGCGCGTTTTGTGCGGTTGTTTTTTATTTTTAGGTTATCAAAATTATCTGAAAGGACAATTTTTTATGCAGACTATAACTAAAATTCTTACCGAAAAGGTTTCCGCGGCTTTTGAAAAGTGCGGTTATGACGCGGCTCTCGGCGCTGTTACGGCTTCCGACCGTCTTGATCTTTGCCAGTTCCAGTGCAACGGTGCTTTTCAGGGTGCGAAGCTTTACAAAAAAGCTCCGTTTATGATCGCTGATGAGGTTGCGGCTGTTCTTGCGAAGGATGCTGCTTTCGCAAAGGCTGAAGTTGTAAAGCCGGGTTTTCTCAACCTCACGCTTTCGGACGAATATATGCTTTCCGTTGTAAAGGAAATTGCGGCTGACGAGCATCTCGGCGTTCCGCAGAATGAAAATCCCGACACTATCGTTATCGACTACGGCGGACCTAATGTTGCGAAGCCGCTCCACATCGGACATCTTCGCTCCGCTATCATTGGCGAGAGCTTAAAGCGTCTTGCTCGCGCTACGGGCAACACTGTTTACGGTGACGTTCACCTTGGCGACTGGGGTTTACAGATCGGTCTTGTTATTGCGGAGCTTTCCGAGCGCTACCCTGACTGGAAGTGCTTTGATACGTCTTTCGACCCTGAAAAGGACAGCGTTCCCGAACTGAACCCCGAGCTTCTCTGCGAGGTTTATCCTTTCGCAAGCAAGAAGAGCAAGGAGGACGAAGCTTTCAAGGACAAGGCTCACACGGCTACATTTGAGCTTCAGAACGGCCGTCCCGGCTACATTGCACTCTGGAAAGAAATTCTCCGCGTTTCCATTGCTGACCTTAAATCGAACTATTCAAAGCTTGACGTTGATTTCGACTACTGGTACGGCGAGAGCGATGCTGACAAATACATTCCAGAGCTTATGAAAATTCTTGAAGAAAAGCATCTTTCCTACGAGAGCAATGGTGCGCTCGTTGTTGACGTTGCCGAGGATTCGGACAAAGCGCCGATGCCTCCCGTTATCGTTCGCAAGTCGGACAACTCAAGCATTTATGCCACGACCGACCTTGCGACTATCATTCAGCGTGAGCGTGATTTCCACCCGACAAAGATCTGGTACGTTGTTGACAAGCGACAGGAACTCCACTTCACGCAGGTTTTCCGCTGTGCGAAGAAGGCTCAGCTTGTTCCCAACACAACTGCGCTCGAATTTCTCGGCTTCGGCACGATGAACGGCAGTGACGGCAAGCCTTACAAGACCCGCGACGGCGGTGTTATGCGACTTTCCGACCTCATCGAAACCGTGACGAACGCTTCGCTCGAACGTCTTTCCGAGTCAAGCTTTGTTACCGAAGAAAACCGTGATGATTATGCGCGCAAGCTCGGTATGGCGGCTGTAAAATTCGGCGACCTTATCAATCACCGCTCAAAGGATTATATTTTCGATCTGGACAAGTTTATGTCCGCAGAGGGCAAGACGGGAATCTACCTGCTTTACACGGTTTCGAGAATAAATTCCATTCTCAAAAAAGCAGGCGATGCAAAAGCTGAGCTGAACGGCATTTACACCGATGCTGAGCGTGAGCTTATGCTGAAAATAGTGATGTCGGGCAATGCTTTCACGCTTGCAATGGACGAAAAAGCACCGAGCTATGTTTGTGAAAACGCATATCAGCTTGCGGTTTCGTTCTCACGTTTCTACCACGAGAACAACATTATGAACGAGCAGGACGAAGCGAAAAAGGCAAGCTGGCTTGCGCTTGCAAAGCTCACCCGTGAGGTAATTATCAAGCACCTCGGAATTCTTGGTATTGAAACGGTTGAAAATATGTAAATCAATGCGCATTTTTAAATTCGTAATTCGTAATGCGTAATGCGTAATTGTTAGTTTGAAACTCGGATTTTTTAATTAGAAAATCCATAAATATGAGAAATACCGTAGGGGCGGATTCTATATCCGCCCGTTGCGATTTTATATCATAATTCAAAAAATACTTTGAACCTATATTGTCCCCTCTTACGATAATTATAATTTTCCTGTGACATAATAATTGTATTGCGAGATAACAGTACGACGAAAATCGGGCGGATATGGAATCCGCCCCTACGAAATCTCGTTTTTTATATAGATATGTGGAACATCAATAATTCCGAACTAAATATAGAAAGGACAAAGGAAATGAAGCTTCTTGCCATTGACGGAAACAGCATTATGAACCGTGCTTTTTACGGCATAAAAATGCTCTCGAACAAAAACGGTGTTTACACCAACGCTTTGACGGGATTTATGAACATCTATCTAAAGATTTGCGCCGAACAGAAGCCTGACGGTGTTGCCTGCGCTTTCGACCTGCGCGCGCCGACTTTCCGACACAAGGCTGACAGCAATTACAAGGCGAACCGTCACGGTATGCCCGATGAGCTTGCACAGCAGATGCCGATGATAAAGCGCCTGCTCAAAGGCTTGGGCGTTCACGTTCTTGAAACGGAGGGCTTTGAGGCGGACGACATTCTCGGAACGCTCTCCGATTCCTGCGCCAAGAACGGTGACGAGTGCGTTATCCTCACGGGTGACCGCGACTCGCTCCAGCTTATCAATGACAAGGTAACGGTTCTTCTTCACGGCACAAGAGAAACGACCGTATTCACGCCCGAAAAATTTCACGAGGTCTACGGACTTGAACCGAAACAGCTCATCGACCTAAAAGGACTTATGGGCGACAGCTCGGACAACATCAGCGGCGTTAAAGGCATTGGTGAAAAGACAGCACTGACGCTTATCGGCGAGTACGGTTCGGTAGAAAATTTATACGAAAAACTTGAAAATAATGAGGTCAAGGCGACAAATTCCGTTCTCACGAAGCTTTCAAACGGCAAAGAGGACGCTTTCCACAGCAAGTGGCTTGCGACTATCGTTTTCGACGCGCCAGTTGACAAAGACCCGAAAGCATATCTCACGGGAAAAGTTGATGAAAATGACGTTTCGGAGCTTTTGACCGAACTTGAAATGTACAAACTGCTTGAAAAGCTCGGCATAAAGCCGTCTGCGAACGTTCCGAAAATCGAAAAGCACGAAGAGGTCAAAAAGCGTGAATTTACGTCTGCCGATTTCGCCGAAATTGAATTTGACAAGGCTGAAAATGCGGCTTTTATCCTTGAAGAAAGCGGTTTGCTTCGCATTGAGTGCGGCGGAAAGCTTTGCACTGCCGATGCTAAGGAAGAACAGCTGAAATTCTTCGCTTCGGACTGCAAAAAGTATGGTTTTCAGGTGAAAAATGCATTCAAGCTTTGCTTTGCGAATGATACGGAGTTGAAAAACCTCGATGCTGATGCGGACATTCTCGGATATCTTCTGAACGCTTCGTCGGCGGAATACACAATTGAGAAAATGTGCGCCGAGTACGGTGTTCCCTACTATTCGGAGCTCGGCGAAAATGCGGATATAGCTTCGCTTTCCGCACTTTGCGATGCACTGAAAAAAGAGGTTGCGGCGGCTGGAATGGAGAAGCTTTTCACCGATATCGAACAGCCTTTGACGGAAGTTCTGGCTTCGATGGAATACTACGGCGTAAAGGTCGATGCCGAGGGTGTAAAAGAGTTCGGCAAGCGGCTTGAAAACGACATTCGCGACTGCGAGCAGAAGATTTATTTTATGGCAGGTCACGAGTTCAACATAAGCTCGCCGAAGCAGCTTGGAACGGTGCTTTTTGAGGAGCTTGGCTTACCGAGCAAGAAAAAGACAAAGACGGGTTACTCAACAAATGCGGAGATACTCGAAGAGCTTGCTGACAAGCACGAGATCGTCAGCGAAATTTTGCAGTACAGAAAGCTTACAAAGCTGTCCTCAACTTATGTTGACGGACTTTTAAAGGAAGTTCGCGAGGATGGCAGAGTTCATTCGAGCTTCAAGCAGACCGAAACTCGCACGGGCAGAATTTCCTCGACCGAGCCGAATATGCAGAACATTCCCGTTCGCACGGAGCTTGGCAGGAGCATGAGAAAATTCTTTGTTGCCAAGGACGGTTACACGCTTCTTGATGCGGACTACAGTCAGATCGAGCTTCGCATACTTGCGGCGATGAGCGGTGACGAGAATATGCGGAACAACTTTTTGAGCGGCAAGGACGTTCATACTGCAACGGCGGCGAGGGTCTTCGGACTTCCCGAGGAGATGATAACGCCCGAGATGCGCCGTTCGGCAAAGGCTGTAAACTTCGGCATTGTTTACGGCATTGGTGCGTTTTCGCTTTCCAAGGATATTGACGTAAGCGTTGCGGAGGCTGACCGTTACATCAAGAATTATTTCGCGACTTACCCGAACATCAAGGCGTTTATGGACGATGCTGTTGAGAGCGCGGTAAAGACGGGGTATGCTGTAACGGCGTTCGGACGGCGCAGATACATTCCCGAGCTGAAAAACAGCAACAAGAACATTCAGGCGTTCGGCAAGCGCGCGGCGATGAATGCGCCAATCCAAGGCACGGCGGCTGACGTTATAAAAATCGCGATGGTACGCGTTTACAGACGTTTAAAGGAAGAAAAGCTTGACGCGCGTTTGATCTTGCAGGTACACGATGAACTTATCATCGAGGCATCGGAGCGTGACAAAGATGCGGCTGCGAAAATTCTCAGCGAGGAGATGCTCGGTGCGGTGAATTTCTCCGTTCCGATGCAGGCAGATGTCAACTGCGGAAAGACTTGGTACGATGCTAAGGGCTAAAATAAATTCGTAATGCGGAATGCGGAATTCGGAATTATTCGGATTTTGAATATTTATCGTGAAATGCTTACAATTCCGTAGGTATGTATTTCATATCCGCCCGACCAGTTCGCCAAATTTTGGCGTAAGATGAACACCACAATTGTATGGAACGGATTTCGTCCCGCGCCACAAGGCGTTTTAACTTAAACGAAAACCCTGTTTTCAAAAGGATTTGATTTATCCTTTGAAAACAGGGTTATTTTATTAGAAAAAATTGATATGCCGAAAACCGCCGGCGTGATTCGGCACGGGAACCCGTCCCCTACAGAAATATTCAGGTTTTCGTGACAAACATACGGAGCAAAAAAAATTCCGAATTCCGCATTCCGAATTCCGAATTTTTGATTAGCCGCTCTCCTCCTCTTCCGCGATACGCTTGGAAAGCTTTTTCCTTGCGATGATATAGCATACAATATGGGCGGCTATGGTTATCACCCATGAAACGGGGTAGGATATGTAGACGGTTTTTATTGTGTGGTATTCGGGTATTTGGAACACGGTCGCTATCCATATAAGTCTTACTCCGCAAGCGCCTATGAGCGAAACTATCATCGGCATTATCGAATAGCCTATTCCGCGCAGTCCGCCGACCATTACGTCCATTATTCCGCAGAGGAAATATATTGAGAATATGACTTTCATTCGGACAAGTCCTGCTTCTATCGTATCTGCGCCCGAGGTATAAAGTCCGAGAAGTTCCTTGCCGAACAGCAGTCCCGAATAGCCGAGGACAAGCCCCGTTACGACTACACAGCCGAGCGCGCAGGCGAGTATCTTCGTCAGACGGTCATATCTTTTTGCGCCGTAATTCTGACTTGTGAACGAAATTGCCGACTGATAGAACGAGTTCATTGCGACATATACGAAGCCCTCGAGGTTCTGTGCGGCGGAATTTCCTGCGACAACTGTTGGTCCGAAAATATTTACCGAGGATTGTATTACGACATTTGAGAGCGAGAAAATCACGCCCTGAAGTCCTGCGGGCAGACCGAGGCGCATTATTGCGGCGGCTTTTCGTCCGTCAATTCTCAGTTCGGAGAGGATAAGTTTTATTCCGCCCGTTTCGTGCATAAGGCATCGAACGATAAGGATTGCCGAAACCGATTCGGAAACAACTGTCGCGATAGCAACGCCTACTACGTCAAGTTTAAAGATGACCACAAAAACGAGGTTGAGAATAATATTTATAACGCCTGCCGCGGAGAGGTAGAAAAGCGGTCGCTTTGTATCACCTATCGAACGCAGGAGCGCGCTTCCGAAGTTATAGAGCATCAGCGCAGGCATACCGAGGAAGTATATCCTAAGATAATCTGCAGCGAGGACGAGGACTTCATCGGGGGTTTTCATCAGTTCGAGGAGCTGTTTTGCGAAGCACACGCCTATAATTGTGAGGAAAACGCCGCTTATCGCGCCCATAAGCATTGAGGTATGGACGGTTTTTGACAGCTCTTTGACCTCGCCTGCGCCGTAGTGCCTTGCAGCGATGACGTTCGCGCCGATAGAAAGTCCGATAAAAAGGTTCGTGAGCAGATTTATGAGTGCGGCGTTCGAGCCGACAGCCGCGAGGGAGTTGTCGCCTGCAAATCTGCCGACGATGATAACGTCTGCGGCGTTGAAAACAAGCTGCAAAACGCTTGAAAGCATCAGCGGAAGTGTGAATATCAGCATTTTTTTCAGCACGGGTCCGTTGCACATATCAAGCTCATATTTCGAGGATTCGGTTGCCAAGTTGATTTCTCCTTTTCTTACATCTAATGAATAATCATCAAGTAAAAACCACACAAAGCGTTGGCTTTATGCGGTGTTGGTTTATTCTACAAGCAGTATCGGATAGCCTTTCTGATACGGCTTTACGATCTCGGGGTGGATATCCGCTTCGTGGAAAATTTTCTGCGCAAGTCCGTCTTCTTCAAGCTCCGCAACGAGCGCGGATAACGGCTTTTTATACATTTCGGGACAGATAGAAGCTATTGAAATAACTCTTTTTCCGCCGAATTCCATAATTCGATAAGGCCATATCTTGCAGTCGAAAGGCTTGTCGTCGCCAAGTTTACAGCCCGACTTTTTATCGAGGAGCGGACAGTTGAAAAGCTCGCCGTCGGGGATACATTTGAGTATTCTTCCGCCCTCGGCTTTTTCGATGAATTCGACCTCGGGGTACTTGCTTTTTATTTTTCCGAGAAGCTCATCGCTCACGGTCGGCGTTTCCCATATATCATATTTATCAAAAATACAGCAAAGTTGGCATTTTGCGCAGCTTTCGCCCGATAAAATATTTTTCAGCATTTTTTTCTCCTTGGAATAATTTTAAAGCTTTGGGATAATATATTTTTAAAGGGGTTCTCTAAAGAGCGAAAATTTGCCGTAAGGGAGATTTTTAGAGATTCCCTAAACAAAGCTCAGCACTTTGTATTATATGCAAAATTTCCGAAAGGGGGAAATTTTTATGAGTATTCAGGGTTTGCCGCCCAAAGAATATAATGAAATGGTGAAAAAGGCTTCGCCGAATTCAAAGAGCTGGATAGACATACCTAAGGCGTTCGCTATCGGAGGTGCGATATGCTGTGTTGGGCAGGCGATAAGCAACATTTTCAAGGCTAACGGCTTCGACACGCAGAGCGCGGCGACTTGGACATCGATAACGCTCGTTTTTATAAGCGCGCTCCTGACGGGGTTGGGACTTTATGAAAAGCTTGCGAAGCACGGCGGTGCAGGAACTCTTGTACCGATAACGGGATTTGCGAATGCGGTCGTATCCCCTGCGCTCGAATTTAAGACGGAGGGTTTCGTTCTCGGACTTGGTGCGAAAATTTTCATAATCTCGGGACCCGTTATTCTCTACGGAACGGCGGCATCGGTTTTGTATGGGATCATCTATTACTTTTTCTTGAAATAGAAAAAATTGCTTAATTCGGAATTAGGGATTCGGAATGCGGAATTATTCGTGTTCCGAATTTTTTCATATTTATTTTTGCAAACTGTAAGCGGTCGGATATGGAATCCAACCCTACGGTTTATCGGGCGCAAATCTGAAATTATAACCTAATGTCAAAATACCAAGTTGACCAATAACAGACCATTAGTGCGTGTAACGGGACAGGAAACCCGTCCCCTACGGTGTTGCAGCAAATTCGCGGAGCAAAACTAATTCCGAATTCCGCATTCCGAATTCCGAATTTAATTATCCCTCTCGTGATGTTAAAAATTTGACCGCGCGTTCGATGCTGTCCTTGGAGTTGCCCCAGTCTGCGTCCTTGCCGCTGTTGCGGTAGTCGTACATATTGCAGTAGTGTGTGACGTCGTTTTGCAGGGTTTCAAGGTAGCTGCGGACGAGCTTTTCCGTCATTGCTTCAAACGCTTTGAGGTCATTTTTCTGCAGATACGCAGGCGCAAGCGAAACGAGCATATCATAATGCGGCAGGCAGATAAACTCCTGCTCGTTCATCAATTTACGGACATCGTCGTGCTGGAACATTTCAAAGAATGTACGCATAAGGCGTTCCATTCCCCAATCTATTTTTTCGCAGACGAAGCAGCTTTCGTTTATCTTTGAGAGCCTTTGCTTCTTGGCATTTTTCGGTTCAAAAAGCTTTTTGCGCTCGAAAAGCTGACCGTCAACTGCGGCGAGGTGGGTCTGGAGCATAAGTGCGAGCGAAAGGCGGTTCTTCTGCTTCATCATCTGCGAAAGGTGGGTATGGCAGAAGCCTGCGCGGTTGGTTTCGATGCGGACATCGGGTTCCATCATCGCAGCGCCCATTATATATTCGACCGTTCGCTGCTCGAGCATATCCCGCATACGGCATATCGGGCAGCCGCACTTCGGTTCGAGCACATCGCTTATCGGGATAGTTAAAATGCTTTCTCTCATAGTTTGTCCTTTCAGCCTTCATAAACTCCGCTTGTTCGTATGTAGTGGAAAAGATACTGCTGTGCGATGCCTGCGGTCGGCTTGATGAACTCGGGCAGACCGTTCGGGTAGAACTGCGCCAGAACACGTTTTATCCACACGTCCACGGGAAAGCACTCCGTTTTGTACATTCCGTAGAGCATCGTGCAGTCGGCGACTTTCGGGCCAACGCCCTTTATTTTCATCAGCTCGGCTCTTGCTTCGTCAACAGGTGCGGCGGCTATTCTTTCGAGTGAAATTTCGCCGCTTGTGACGAGGTTCACGCAGCTTTCGAGATATTTTGCACGAAATCCTGCACGGAGGTAGGAAAGATCATCGGCTGTTTTGCCTTTGAGCTGTTCAACAGACGGAAAAACGCCGTTTTCTTCGCAGAGCCGTCCGATGATGCCCTTTATTCGGGGGATATTGTTATTCTGCGAAATTATGAACGAAACGAGCGCTTCCCATTTGTCCTGCTTCAAAAGACGTATGCCCGAAGCGAATTTGCAGGCTTTGGCGAGCGTTTCGTCCTCGGAATAGATGCGTTTCAGCTCGCCGTAATCGGTGTCGAGGTCGAAATAGTCTAACCAGACATTAAGGAAGTCGCTTTCGGACGTATTTTCGAGGACGAAATAGTCCTTTTCCTTATAAATGGTGAGATTTGTATTGAGCTTTGCGCCGTGGTATGCGCCGTCGGCGGATTTTTCCCAGCGGAAAGCCTGTCCGCAGTCGAGAGTTTCGTCGAGGTCGAAGTCGGGCTGCGAGAGATGTATATCATTTCCTTTGATTATGTAATTCATTTCTTTAAGAGGTCTTTCGGGTCGTAGTTTGCTTTGCGGAAAAGCACGTCCTGCTTTGCTGTGACATCATCGGCATAGACCTGCTGCCACTCTTCGGGAGTGTAGTCCTCGACGGTGACGGTGATGTGATCTTTGGAGCAGCCGATTGCTTCATAGAGAGCCTCGGCAACCTTATCTGCTGCGAGCTTCTTCTGCTCGTCTGTTCTTCCTTTAAGCATTTTAACTGAAATATGCGGCATAATTTTTCTCCTTTACTCAAAGCTGTCCGAAGCTATTTTCTGCTCGGGCTGTGGTGTTTCTGCGTTTTTGTGTTTGTTTTTGCGAAGAAGCTTCTGCTCCTTATCCCATTTTTCGTTTTTGAGGACGACAACTTCATCAAAAAGACAGCGGTATTTCGGCGGAACAAGCTTATTTATATGCGCTTTGCCGAAGAACCACATTTTGAATCTGCAGTTGTTTTTGACCTTATCAAAAAAGGTGTGCATAAAGCTTATCTGATTTACCTCAAAGCCGAGGAATTCTTTCATCGAGGCAGGCGGTTCATGGGTGATTATGTAATCGACCTCGCCGCCTGCGTTTTTGAGGTTCTGAATGGCGTATTCGATCTCGTCATTGTCGGGAAGCTCGGCTTCAAACCAAGTATGCGACTCTCGGCGGATCTCAAGCTCTTTTGTCTGACCGCCGCCGAAGCCGAAGAATTTGTAGCCTTGTATCGAAAGCACCGATCCTCTTTTTATATGCATAAGATTGCCCGAGATGCGATGGACGATGCCGCCGCAAAAGTCACTTTCGGGGTACTTTGCGAGGAGGTCGAAATTTTCGTGGCAGCCGTCAACGAACAGTGTATAGAAGCGCTTTTTGCCAATTTTCTTGAGTATTCGCTGCTCGCGCTTCGAGCCGTCCCAGACAAAGCCGAAATCTCCGCAGACGATGAGAACATCGTTCTTCTTCAGCGCTTTTATTCTTTTATCGTTAAAGCGGCTCAGGTCGCCGTGCATATCTCCGGTTATACAGATCAATGGGAATATCCTCCAATAACATAATCATAACTATATACATTATACCACATTTTTTGACTGACGTAAAGGGGAAAAAATCATTCAAAAATTTAATAAGGTTTTAATATCCCTGCTGTACCGATTTTCGTACAGCAATTTATTTATACGCGAAAATAGGTATTGACAAATTAGAACATTTGTGCTATTATTAACTTGCAACCAAAACATACGTTCACGCGATATAGTGTAAATTTTTGTGGAGAAGCAGCCATTTGCCCCAAGCGGCTTTTCCTTTTAAGGTAAGATTGAAAGGAGAATTTGTTATGGCAAAATGCATATACGATGAATTTGATGAGTGTACTTACGACTGCGAAAATTGCAGTCAGTCGGAAATAGTCTGCGCAGAGTGCAGCTGCGTGGACGGTATCTTTTTTGTGCAGAACGGCAGGACGCTCTGCTTCGATTGTTTCAAGGAGGAGGTAGGCGAAGAAGAATACGGCGATTTTGCGGCGGAATATGAAACGGAGTTCGCCGATTTTCTTATAAAAAAACACGCAAAACAAAGGATCGGGATGTTCGGCGGCGAGAACTGAGGGGTGCTGCTGATGACGGCGAAGGATTTTTTGATTTTATACAAGGCAGACGAAAAAAAGGTGCTGCAAAACCGCAGCCAAATGCTCTCGGCAGAGCGCAGGGCGTGGGAAATTTGCAGCAGGAATTATTTTGAGTACACCTCCGAATTTGAGGACAGGCTTTGGGCGGAAAACGAGGAGCTTGCCGGCGAAATGGCGGAGGTTGAAAAGGCGGTCGGACGGCTTTCGGACGAAAATTGCAGGCAGGTGTTGTGGGAACGTTACATTTCGGGGAAGAAGTGGGCGGAAATTGCCGAGGAAATGCTCTACAGTGAGCAGCACATTCACCGTATGCATAAAAAGGCGCTCGAACTTGTCGTTGTGCCAATGAAATACAGATAAAAATGCCGCAGGAAATTCTGCGGCATTATCTTTTGATCTTTTTTGCGATCTTTTCGTTATACATAAGCTGGTCGGACTTTCGCACCAGTTCTTCAAAGGTGGCATCGTCCGAGTCGGTGGTATAGATACCTACGCTTGCGGAAACGGTATATGGTTTACCCGACTTCGCATTGAAATCGGAGAGCCAGTTATTTATCTTTGCACGAATTTCATCATCCGCGCCGCCTTTTATGACGGCAAACATTTCATCTCCGCCGAAACGGACGCAGACGGAATCTTCGGGGCAGGAATTCATAAGCGCCTGCGCTACTGCTCTGATAGCGACATCGCCCTCGTCGTGACCGTATTTATCGTTTAGACCTTTGAGGTCGTCGAGGTCGGCAAGGACGGCGGTCATAGTTGCGCCGCAGTTTTTCTTGAAATCGGGAAATATCTGCATAAATCCGCTTCGGTTATACAGACCCGTCATTGCATCGTGGCGGTAGGATTCCTCGATATGTTCGAGGAGGTAGCGCTGATATCTTGCGGCTCTGAAACCGCTGAGGGCGCTGCACAGAGTCAGCGTTATCTGCAAGGTTTTGGCATAGTTGTATTTATAGAAATCCTGATAAAAATAGCAGACATAGCCGAACGGGATACTGCGGAACGCAAGCGAGTTGAAGACGACGGGCGCTTTGATATCACGCACGAAATTTTCAAAGTCGTGATAAAGCTCGCTGAGCGGAAACTCTGTTATTCTTGTGCGAAGTTCGGGATTCGACTCGCTTTTATAGATAACGTGGGCGGATTCCGACATAATATCATTTTGGGTATCTTTCATCGGGTTGAGCGCGGGGTTCATAAAGTCATCATCGACAACGCAAGCCATATCGTACATTATCGACTGGTCATCAAGGACTTTTCCGATATCCTCGACCTCGGTACAGCTCTGTATTCTGAGTGAAAAGCGGTTAAGGCGCTTATCGTTCTCCTGATAATTATAGAAGCGCTCATTCATTGAATTTATGTACTCGCAGACGGAGATGAAGTCGCCCTCGCAGCAGCCGCAGGATTCGGCGAGCAAAAGCTCGGGTTCTGTCATATAGTTCTTTTTGATAGTTTTTTCGTCCAAACTGTCGTAAATTGCGGTAGTTATTTGTTTTGCAAAGCTGCCATAGCTGCAAACGCAGGTGGTTATCTTCGGGTCGTTGAATCTGGCTTCGATAAGGCCGTCAAAGCCTGTAACGATAACGTCCTCGGGGACACGAAAACCCTCTTTTTTCAGCACGAGAGCTGCGGTTATTGCGGTAGAATCGTTTGCGCAGATAATTGCTCTCGGGACGCGTTTTTCGTTTATAAGTTTTTTAACAGCCGCTTCGGTAGGACCGCTCCAAAAGTCGCCGTAGCTGAGCATACTGTCGTCAAAATCGATATTATTTTCGGCAAGGACGTGTTTGAAGCAATCGATTCTTTCGTCGGAGAAGTCGTTATCCTTGATACCTGCGATCATATGCAGGGAGGTAACATTATGCTTTTCGATAACGTGGCGGACGATCGATTCAAAGCCTTTTTTATAGTCAAAGCTGAAATTTATGCAGTCGTCGCGCTGTTTTCCGACATAAAAGACCTGTTTGCCTGCTGCTTTTGTTCTGCCAATGATATCTTCAAGGACGTTTTTGTCTTTTATCCATTCGCCGTGCACGATAACGGCATCGATCATTGAAAAATTCATAAGGCGAAAAACGGCTGCTTCGCCCTTTTCCACTTCCGTGCCGTAATAGAGGTCTGAAACCGAGCTGAAAACGATGAGTCTTCCGCCGCGCTTGGTAATTTCATCATTAAGTGCGGTTATAAGCTCAACGCAGTTATCGTCATAAATTCTTGTTGCACACAAGGCAATTATCTTCATTTCACCCAGCACGGCACAGACCTCCTTTCGCACCTTTTTCAGCCACTTTCAATACAAAAAACTTTTTTCAATAGTTGTAATCCAGTTAATGATATTATACCATATTGGTTTGGTTATTTCAATATTTTTGAAAAAATTTTATACTGAAAACGCAAAAACGGTGCGGAACGAATTCCACACCGTTTTGATCTGTTTTGTTGTTTTTTCTATTAGCCCTTAACTGCACCGAGTGCAACGCCCTTAACAATATACTTGGAAAGGAAGAGGTAAACAATGACAACAGGAATGATCGAAAGAAGGATCATCATATAAACTTCGCCGAGGTCACCGCTCTGGGAATTGATCTTTGAACGAAGGACTGCCATCATGATAGGAAGTGTCCACTTGTTCGACTTATCAATAACAAGAGCAGGAGTGAAGTAGTTGTTCCAGGATGCAACAAATGCGAAGATCATCTGTACAGCCATTGCAGGCTTAAGCATTGGAAGTGCAATGGTATTGAATGTTCTGAATTCATTTGAACCGTCAACACGAGCAGCTTCGATTACTTCGAGAGGAAGTGTGCTTTCGATATTCTGCTTCATATAGAAAAATACAGCAGGAGCGGCAATCGTAGGAATGATAAGCGGCCAGTATGTATTTTCGAGGTGAACGCTTTTTACGAGCTGAACAAAACCAACGGCGGAAACCTGAGTCGGGATCATCATTACGATAAGAATGAAGTTGAAAGCGAATCCCTTAAGTGCAAAGTCATAAACGTGTACGCCGTAAGCTGTCATAGCAGAGAAATATGTCGTAACTATGCATGAGAGTGCGGCGATGAAAAAGCTGTTCCACATACCCTGAGGGATCGTGAACAAAGCTGTATCTTCCCATGCCTTGACAAGATTCTTAAAGAAATAGTTATTCGGAACGAGCGTAAAGCCTGCCTGAAGCTGTGCATGGCTTCTTGTGGAGTTTATGATAAGGAGATATATCGAGAACAACGAAAGAAAAGTTACAAAAATAAGGAAGATATAAGCAATAACTCTTGAAATCTTTGTCGTTGTTGTATTGCTCTTGTCGTGACCTACCGGCCGGAAATTAATATTCGACATTAGAGAACCCCCTTAGTCTTGCTTTTCTTAGGTTTAGGATCGGAACGTCCGCTTATGATAGAACGGTAAACAGCAAAGCTGAGGATACCTGTGATAATGAATACAAGTACGGAAACAGCACCTGCCATACCATAGTTCTTGGTTGTTCCGAGGAATCTGTTAAGGTACATAACAAGAGTCATTGTACTTCTGTTGGGATTACCAAGGCCGCTTGTGATGACCTGAGGTACATCATACATCTGGAAACCACCGATGAGAGATGTGATGACAACATACACAAGGATCGGGGAAAGAAGCGGAAGTGTGATCCTGCGGAATACCTGACCCGATGTTGCGCCGTCGATAGCAGCAGCTTCGAGCAAGCTCTGATCGATACCCATGATACCTGCCATAAGCATGATAGTTGTATTACCAAACCACATCAGGAAGTTGATAAATGCGATTATTCCACGCGAAGTGCCGACATTGTTGAAGAAGTCAACGACCTTATCGGCGTTTCCGCCCGAAATAATCTGGTTTATCGGTCCTACATTAGAGAACAATGTGAAGAACAGCATTGCAAATGCAGCAGCCATGATAAGGTTAGGAAGGTAGATTACTGTTTTAAAGAACGTCTGTCCCTTGATATTAAGGCTTGTACTTGTAAAGATAACAGCAAGGAGAAGTGAGAAAATGAGCTGCGGGATAGCACCCACGATCCACATTATCATTGTGTTAGCTGTATAAGTCAGAATATCAATATTACCCTTTGAATCAGCTGTAAACAGTTTTTTGAAATTATCAAGACCAACAAAATTAGGACCTACCTGTGAGAAAGAACCTGCATCAAAATAATTCTCAAAAAGGCTGTTATAAAATGTTGAAAGCAACGGGTAGAAAGTACATACAAGGAATACTATGAAGAAAGGTGCGATAAAGATATAGCCCCATTTTGCATAGCTGATTGATTTACGTTTCATTCTTCGACCTCTTCTCATACCTGGTTTTTGATATGAAAAGGGGCAAGGCGGAATAGCCCTGCCCCAATTTCACAATTTAGGTTTTAATTATTACCTTATTCAGCAGCGAATCCGGAGCAATCGTGAGTAACGGAAGGACACTTTTCATCGAGTACCTTATCAACGTTAGCCCAAGCTTCAGCTTCTGTGATCTTGCCTGTGAAGTAGTCAAGGAAACATGCAGGAACATCTTCGTTGAATACCTGACCATAAGGTGTGGAACGGAACTTGATGTTCTTTGCAAGTTCAGAGAAGATAGCAACATCGTTCTGACCGCCGAGGAAATCATTGCCATAGTTAGGATCTTCAGCAAACTTCTGGTTTACAGCTGTGTTGTTGGAGAACTGGTTCTCGTTTTTAACAAGCTTTGTGCAGATGTCTTCGTTAGCTGTGAATGCGTTCATAACGTCTGCAACCATTTCAGGGTTATCTGTGCCTGTTGCTGCGAGGAGCCATGTACCGCCCCAGAAGTGAGCAGCAGGTCCTTCAATGATAGCCCAGTCGCCAGGACAGCCCTTATCAGGATCCTGAGCATTGCCCATGGAGAAGTTGTAGTACCAAGCAGGTCCAAAGTAGCACATTGCCTTACCTTCTTTGAACATTTCGTTGGTGTTTTCATCAGACCAAATACCGCCTGTTGTTGTGTAGCCGTTGTCAACGTAGTTCTTAGCCTGCTTGATCCAAGCCTTAACCTGATCGTCAACCTGGAAGTTGCCGTCTGCATCAACCCAGTCAGTTGTGATGTTGTTAGCGAAAGGTCTGTATGTTTCAGCATAGGAACCTGTCATGAGGTAGCCTGCTTCCTTAGCCTTAGCAGCAACTTCATCGAACTTAGTCCAGTCAGAAAGCTGTTCCTGAACTTCAGCAGGATCGGAAGTACCGAGAACTGCTTCTGCGATAGATCTTCTGTAGATAAGAGCAGAAGGACAGCACTGGAAGGAAACACCCTTGAGAGTACCATCGCTGCCGGAAGCAGCAGATACAGTGTAATCATACTCTGTATCGAGAGGCTTAACGCCGATAGATGTAACATCCATTGTTACAGCAGCGTTTGTGTACTTAGCAATGTAGTCAGCTTCTGCAAGGAACATATCGATCTTGTCATCAGCTGCAGCTGCGTCCTGACCGCTGAGAGCTTCATCGAGCTTCTGCTGGTAAACGCCGCCGTCGGAAGGATTGATTACCCAGTTAACTGTTACGCCCTCAGGAACTGTGTAGTACTTCTCGAAGAAGCCCTTGAATTCTTCGTTCCAAGCGTAGATGTTGAATACCTTTCCTTCTGTGTCGGAAAGTGTGATGCCTGTGCCGGCCTTAGAAGCATCAGCAGATGCAGCGTCAGCTGTTGCAGCGTCATCGCTTGCAGCAGCGTCGCCGTTATCAGCAGCAGCATCTGCAGCAGCTGTTGTTGTTGCAGCATCGTCAGTTGTAGTTGTGTTGTTGTCTCCACAGCCTGCGAGCATAGTTCCAGCTAATGCCAATGCAGAGAGGAGAGCAAGATTTCTCTTAAAATTCTTCATTTGATTTTCCTCCTTAAAGTTATATTATATTTAAAAAAATATAATAGCGTATGTTATTTGGTCAGATCCCTGACCGAGCCGCCTTCAAGAAGACTGCCTTCGATAACAACGGGTTCGCTGTTTTCGGGGAGCTCCTTGTTTATCAGTGAGATAAGCTGCTCTGCGGCTGCTTTTCCAAGTCCGTCCGTATCCTGCTTGAAAGTTGTGAGCTTCGGGCTGAGGACCTGTGAAAGCGTGATGCCGTCATACCCTGCGACGGAGATATCGTTCGGAACGGAAAGTCCGAGTTTTTCAAATGCGTTCAGCGCACCTATCGCCGAGAAATCATCGGGCAAAAGTATGCACGTCGGTGGGTCGCTCATTTTCATAAGCTTTTCCACAAGCACTTCCGTCTTTTGGGGATCGCGGTAGCATCCGCCAAGCAAATATTCTTCTCTGATATCTATATTTAAGGCTTCCATTGTCCTGCGGAACGCTTCAACTCTCATTGAAGTTACGCCCGACAGGTCACCATAAATATATGCGATTTTTGTATGTCCCATTTTATGGACATATCTTACAAGACACTCGACGCCTTTGAAGTTATCCGAGATGACCGCAGGCTTGTTTTCTGTTTTTTTATCGAGTGTTACGATTGGTATCGAGCTTTTGAGAAGCTGTGCGACACCCTCATCGCTGTAGTCGTCAACATTTGCGACCATAACGCCGTCAACGTTTCTGCTTATGCAGTGTTCATAGACGGTTAGCTGATTGAAGCCGATGTTATGGCTTATAAAGGTTATATCATAGCCCTGTTTTTCCGCCACCCTCTTGAACGCATCAAGAACGGCTGCGAAATAGTTATGTGTAAGACCGCTGTTGGCTTTTTCGTTAAAGAGAACTCCGAGATTGTATGTACGATTGGTTTTTAACGCTCTTGCCTGATAATTGGGAAGATACCCCATTTTTTTGGCGGTTTCTCTTATATGAGCTTTTGTCGCTTCGCTGACATCTCTGTGATTGTTCAGCGCCTTGCTGACCGTTGCTATTGACACACCGCATTCAGCAGCGATGTCTTTTATCGAAACCATGTCGGCAACAACTCTCCCGTATATGCCTTTCGGCTGAAATCTTCGGAACAAGTCTTTAAACGTTTTCGTCCCTTGTTCGATTATTAATATACAACCTTACGCTCAATATGTCAATGGTTTTTGATAATTTGGTGTAAAAAATAGTTGTTTTGCACAATATTAGAACATTTTTTTAAGCATAAATGACAGCGGAAAATGAACTTATTTTGAATAATTGTCAACTTTTTCGGAAATATCACCGTTAAAATAAACAACCATACCTCGCAGTCGGAATATTATTTGTATAAATAGAACAAATAAACGTTTAAGCCTGCCGATCACGCTCTGTCAACAAAGCCTGCCTTGTGGTATGCCTTTGAAACGATCTTCCTCGAGATTTTGAATGCGGCATCTGCGCCCTTTGTATAGCTTTCTTCGAGGTACTTCTTATCAGCAATAAGCTTGTCGAACTCGGTTTTTACAGGTGCAAGGTGGTCTGCAACAGCTTCGCCGACTGCGAGCTTGAAGTCGCCGTAACCCTTTCCGTCAAATTCACGTTCGATCTCTTCGTTGGATCTGCCCGTAACAACGGAATAGATGGTCATAAGGTTGTTTATGCCGTCTTTTCCCTCGGCATAGCGCACAACTGCGTCACTGTCGGTAACTGCACGCTTGAATTTGCGTATGATAGTGTCCTTGTCATCAAGGATATAGATGCAGCCGTTCTGATTTTCGTCCGATTTGGACATTTTCTTTGTGGGTTCTGCAAGGGACATAATTTTTGCGCCCTTTGGAGGGATATAGCCGTCGGGAAGCTTGAAAAGCTCGCCGTAACGCTGGTTGAAGCGCTGTGCAACATTTCGTGTAAGCTCAAGATGCTGCTTCTGGTCTGCACCTACGGGAACGAGGTCTGCATTGTATGCGAGGATATCGGCTGCCATAAGGACAGGATATGTGAAAAGTCCCGAATTTATGTCATCGGGGTGCTTTGCGGACTTGTCCTTGAACTGTGTCATACGGGAAAGCTCGCCGAACTGTGTGCAGCAGGCAAGAAGCCAGTTGAGCTGTGCGTGTGTGGGGACGTGTGACTGGATAAAAGCGATCGAACGGTCAGGGTCAACGCCGCAGGCAAGGATAGCCGCATAAGCTTCAAGAGTGTTTCTGCGAAGCTTCGCAGGGTCCTGACGTACCGTGATAGCGTGCATATCGGCGATCATATAGAGGCAGTCGTAGTCGTTCTGGAGCTGCGCCCAGTTCTTGATAGCGCCGACATAGTTTCCGAGTGTGAATGCGCCCGAGGGCTGGATACCGCTTAGGATTACTTTTTTCTTTTCGATTTCAGGCATAATAGCACTTCCTTTATTTTATTTATAAG
Source organism: uncultured Ruminococcus sp. (assembly GCA_937926145.1). Lineage (GTDB taxonomy): Bacteria > Bacillota > Clostridia > Oscillospirales > Ruminococcaceae > UMGS363. The sequence continues at coordinate 19,549 of CALANW010000144.1, forward strand.
ATCACTTGTCAAACATTTCTTTGGAGAGCTTTCCGAGAATTTCGCAGCCTTTTATGAGCTGTTCATCGGTCGGCGTGGAAAAATTGAGACGGAACGAGCTCGTCTTATCGGTTTCGTGAATGAGGAAAGCCGTTCCGGGAACAACTGCGACCTTGTACTTCTGAACAGCAGTATTGCAGAAGCCCATCATATCGCTGCCCTTGGGGAGAGTTGCCCATATAAACAGACCGCCCTCGGGCTTTGTAACGGTTATCTTCCTGGAGAAGTTCTTGTCGATCTCGTCGAGCATAAGTCCGCATTTATGGCGGTAGACAGCTCTTATTTCTTCAAGATGAGCGTCCATATCGTAATTTTTGAGGTATTCATCGCATATCATCTGTGCCATGATGTTCGTGTGTACGTCCGAGACCTGCTTGCAGACTACCATTTTCTGAATGACAGGCTTCGGTGCGCTGACATAGCCTACACGAAGTCCGGGTGCGAGCGTTTTCGAGAATGTTCTCGAATAGATAACGATGCCGTCCTTATCCATAGTCTTGATGGACGGGATATTTTCACCCGCAAAGCGGATATCACCGTAAGGGTTATCTTCGAGTATCATAACTCCGTACTTCTTCGCAAGCTCATAGATAGCTTTTCTCTTTTCGAGCGAGGTGCAAAGACCCGTTGGGTTCTGGAAGTTCGGGATAATATAGATAAGCTTCGGCTTATTGGCAGTCCTGAGCGCTTCTTCGAGAGCGTCAATCTTCATTCCGTCCTCTTCCATAGGAACGCCGACGAGATTTACGTTATAGGATTTGAAAGCGTTAAGGCTGCCGATGAAGGACGGTGCTTCACAGAAAAGCGTGTCACCCTCGTTGAGCAGGACTTTGCAGGCAAGCTCGTTCGCCTGCTGTGCGCCCGAGGTGATGATAAGCTCGTCCGAATTTTCATCGAAGCAGCCGGCTTTTTTCATACGCTCTTTAAGGCGGTCACGAAGCGGTGTATAACCCTCGGTAACGCTGTACTGGAGGGCGTTTATGGGATTTTCGGCAAGAAGCTTTGCTGTGATGCCTGCGATCTCTTTTACGGGGAAAGCTTCGGGGGCAGGATTGCCTGCGGCGAGCGAGATGACCTCGGGATCGGAGGTGAATTTAAGAATTTCTCTGATAACGGACGGCTGGAGTGAGCTGACCTTATCCGAAAAGATATAATCCATTTCTATCGAACCTTTCAATGAAAAATTTCACGGAATATTATATCATATTCTATTCAAAATTGCAAGCAAAAAAGAACAACGGTGAAAAACACGCTGGTTTTTCACCGTTGAAAGCATTGCGGATAGGACTTAGCCCTGTTCCTTCATCTTTGCGAAGCACTCGCTGCAGTATACAGGACGGTCTTCTCTCGGTCTGAAAGGAACCTTTGCAACCTTGCCGCAGGAAGCGCATGTTGCTTCAAACATTTCTCTTTCTGTTCTTGTGCTGTTCTTTCTTGCATCACGGCAAGCCTTGCATCTCTGGGGTTCATTTACAAATCCCTTTTCAGCATAGAATTCCTGCTCGCCTGCTGTGAATACGAACTCATTTCCACATTCCTTGCAAACTAATGTCTTGTCTTCGTACATTTTGATTTCCCTCGCTTAAAAAAATTAATAGATTTTAGACCTGAGGACGGACTTGCACCGACACCTTTGCCTTTTGTGGAAAGAACAACGCTCTGAACTTTAAGCTACTTGGCCATATATGAAAGCTTCTCATTTTCCGAGGAGCATTTTCAGCTTTTTTCTTATTCTGAAGACAGCGTTATCAGCCGATTTTTCCGAGATGCCGAGCATATCTGCGATCTCACGGTAGCTTCTTCCGTCAAGATAAAGCCCGAAAACCCTTGCTTCGAGCGGTGAAAGCACCGATCTTATCATCTTTTCTATCCTTATGCCGCTTTCTTTTTCAAGGCAGATATTCTCGGGTGAGGAATCTGCGTCTGCGATGTTGTTCTCATCGGCAATAACGGTCATATCGTTCTGCTTGTGCTTTGCGATAGTCTGAGCCGCTGTTTTGATGCGATTCGTGATGCAGACATCGGCAAAGGAAGAAAACTTTGCGCCGTTTTCGCAGTCGAAGCTTTCGATCGCATTGCAAAGTGCGAGCAGCCCTTCCTGTGTGAGGTCTTCAAGGTCGGAGCAATTGTCCGAATAGGTATGCGCTCTTTTCAGCACGAGCTTCATATAGCGTGAAATTATCACGGAAGCTGCGTCCTTGCTTTCCCTGCTCTGCTGTCCTCCGTCACTGTGGATGACATCTATAAGCTCTTTATCGGAGAGATCTTCAGTATTGCGGATCAATTCAATTCAACCTCCGAAAAGCCTGCATTGGGATAAAATCAGAATAAAATATGGGGTCAGGAAAACATAGTTCAAAAATATTTCACCTAACTATCATAATTCTAAACATTTTGATTCACTTTGTCAAGTGAAATTCCGCTTTTTATCTCTTTCGTTGATTTTTTTGGTAAAGTTGGCTTAATCGTTTAAGACTTTTTAGCTATTTTTACCCTCTTTTTCAATCATTTATGACAAAATAACCAAGCCACGGTGGGCAGGCGGCAAAGCGGTGTTATTCTTGAATAATCCCTATATTAATAGTATAACCTGCAATTGATAATTGAGAATTGACAATTGATAATTGTAACGGTCAACTGATAATTGTCAATTTTCAATTATCAATTATCAATTTTTTCTTTAAAACGCTTGCATTTGGGTTTAAATAATGGTATAATGGTAAATATTGAATTAACAGTGATAATTTCGGGACGGAATTGGCTGTCCTCTTATCAGTTTTGGAGGTTTAAAGATCTATGTTTACACATTCACTCATCGCATTTGCAACAGAGACTGCTGCCGCTTCGGGTCAGATGGACACCAAGGCAAGCACTATCTCGATGATCTTCTCATTCGGTCTTCTCATCATCGTTTTCTACTTCTTCCTTATCAGACCTCAGAAGAAAAAGGAAAAGGAAGCAAAGCAGCTCCGTGACAATCTTCAGATCGGTGACGAAGTTACGACTATCGGCGGTATTGTCGGCATCATCGTCCGCAAGACCGAGGACACCTGCGTTATCGAAACAGGCGGCGACCGCAGCAAGATCCGTGTAAAGCTTTGGGCTATCTCCGAGAACAACACTGTTCACGACGCTTCCGAAGAAACTGTCAAGGAATCCTTCAAGCCTAAGAAGGAAAAGAAAGACAAGGAAGCTGAAAAGGCTGAAAAGTCCGACAAGGCTGAATAATTATGAATATGATCTCCGCTTTGAGCATATATTTTACAAATATGCGCAGGGCGGAGGTTTTTCTTATGCGGAAAAGTGCGGAGCAGAAACACAAGGACGAAGTGATACGGACGGTCGTGACGGCGGTGCTTTCGGGCATCGGTGTGCTTTCGGTGTGTCTTTTTGTTTTTAGTGAAATTGCAGTAAAGGTCGATCTTTCGGACGGGATAATGTCCGTAATGGCGCAGATATCGCTTGCGGCAGGCTGTTTTGCGGCGGCGTTTACGGCGGCGAAGCAGCGTGGGAGAAAAGGACTTCTCTCGGGACTTTGCTGCGGAGGCATCGCTTTTGCAGTGATATTTCTGCTCGGTATAATCTTCGCTGGAAGCTTCTCCGCAGGCGGTTTTATATCAAAGATACTTGCAATAGCTGCCTGCTCGGCGGCGGGAGGTATGCTTGGAGTTAATTCCAAGAAAAAATTTCGTTAAACTGCCTATTGAAATTTGAAAAGATATGTGTTATAATGTAATAAATAATTATTTAGTGGAGGATTTTGTTATGAAGCACATCAAGACCATCAATGCGGCTAACCTTAAGAAGACAGCTGAAAAGGGCGGCTGCGGCAAGTGCCAGGCTTCCTGTCAGTCTGCTTGCAAGACTTCTTGCACAGTTGCTAACCAGAAGTGCGAAAAGTGATCCGGTGATTGGCTGAATTGCTGCGGGGCGGCTCGTTTTGCCGACCTCGCATAAATCCGGCTATGTGCCGGGTTTTATTTTTTATAAAAATCCCACTGTTTTTGTTTGAAAGGTAAGATCTTATGATTCATAAATACAAGCTTAACGGATATAATATAGTTCTTGACGTAAACAGCGGCGGCGTTCACCTCGTGGACGAGCTCACTTACGATATGCTCGATAATGTCGAGCCTCCTTTCGAGGACAAGTGTCCCGAGAGAGTCAAGGAAAAACTTTCGCGCTTCTACTCCCCCGAAGATATCGAGTCCTGCTATCAGGAGGTCGTTGAGCTTTACAAGAATGAAGTGCTTTTCTCCGAGGATACATACGAGAAATTCGCTAAATATTCCGTTCCTGCTCCGATAAAGGCAATGTGCCTGCTCGTTGAACAGGACTGCAACCTCCGCTGCGAATACTGCTTTGCTTCGCAGGGCGACTACGGCACGGGCTGCAGAATGCACATGGATTTTGAAACGGGCAAAAAGGCGCTCGACTTCCTTCTTGAAAAGTCGGTCGGCAGAGAAAACCTCGAAGTTGACTTCTTCGGCGGCGAACCGCTCATGAACTGGAACGTTGTAAAGCAGCTCGTTGAATACGGCCGTTCCAAGGAAAAGGAATACAACAAGAACTTCCGCTTCACCGTTACAACAAACGGTATGCTCCTCGATGCGGACAAGATCGACTTTATCAACAAGGAAATGAGCAACGTTGTTCTCTCCGTTGACGGACGAAAGGAAGTCAATGACCGTATGAGAAAGCGCATCGACGGCACGGGCAGCTATGACCGCTTTATGCCGAAGTACAAAGAGCTTGTTGAAAAGAGAAATCACCAGAACTACTACGTTCGCGGAACTTTCACAAAGTATAATCTCGACTTCTCGAACGATGTTTACAGCCTTTTCAACGAGGGCTTCGACCAGATCTCCGTTGAGCCGTGCGTAAGCGACCCGAAAGAGCCTTACTCTATCACACAGAGCGACCTCCCGAGAGTTTTCTCCGAGTATGAGAAGCTCGCGCAGATGCTTCTTATCAATGACAAGCAGGGCAAGCACTTCAACTTCTTCCACTTTATGCTCGACCTCGACCAGGGACCCTGCGCTATCAAGCGTTTAAGAGGCTGCAGCAGCGGCAACGAGTATGTGGCTGTCACTCCCGAGGGCGACATTTACCCCTGCCACCAGTTCGTCGGCGTTGAAGATATGAAGATGGGCAACATCAACGAGGGTACATTCAACGAAGAGCTGAAAAAGGAATTTGCAGGCGCGCACATTTACTCCAAGGAAGACTGCAAGAAGTGCTGGGCAAGATTCTACTGCAGCGGCGGCTGTAACGCAAACAACTTCATTTACAACGGCGACATTCATCAGGCGCACAAGATCTCCTGCGAGATCGAAAAGAAGCGTCTTGAATGTGCTATCATGATGAAAGCAGCAAAGGCTGCGGAAGAACAGGGCATTGAATTATAATTCGGAATTAGGAATGCGGAATTATCTAATGCGTAATTCGTAATGCGTAATGCGTAATTAAGCTTCGCTATTTCGATAGATATTTATAAAAGGTGCTGTCACGTTTTTTGTGACAGCACCTTTTTTATTTATGCTATTAATTACGCATTGAATTAAATGCCATTCTCTCCTCGAATGGTATTTTTTTCGGAGCGACAGGCTCTGATTCCGATATGCCTATCGGGAGGAAGCAGACAAGCTCATACTCATCGGGGACATTCAGTATCTTCGCCATTTTCCCTGCTATATCGTCCGTATCGGTAATATGACCCTCTATCCAGCAGCTTTGGTAACCGAGTTCCACTGCGGCGAGGAGCATATTTTCTATTGCGGCGGAATAGTCCTGCACGGAATAGCACTTATCTCGATAAGCAAAAATGCGTCTTGTAAGGACACATATCATCGCAGGCGCTGTTTCGCCGACGGGCGGGTCAATAACAGCATGGAGCTTTGACATGACCTCGGGGTCATCAACGGCGATAAGGCTCGTTGTCTGCTTATTACAGCCCGAGGGTGCGGCAAGTCCTGCTTTCATGATTGTGATAAGGTCGGTTCTCGGAACGGGTGTCGGCTTGAATTTTCCGCGGTAGCTGTGTCTTTTATTGATAATTTCTATTGCTGTCATTTTTTACTCTCCTTTTCTTCGGCTCGGGAAGTTCGGGATAAATTTCCTCAAAAAGCTTTTGCAGGAATGCTTTATCGTCGATCTCTTCGCACAATATCATATCCTTTGCGCCGTCATACGGCGGTTCGTGCGGTGCGTTCGGCATAAGTTTTTCTGCGCTTTTGGTCGGCTTTATCAGCAGGCGGTCGTCGCAGACATAGGCGACGATCTTTCCTTTATAATAGATGATATACTCCCCCATCATCTGCTTATAGGTGATATTTTCGAGGTTTGAAAGCTGTTCGAGGACATATTCGAGAAATTCTTTCCGTGACGGCACTGCATACTCCCCCTTTTTCATTGTTTATTTGTATTGTATCACAGATTCACGGAAAATTCAAGCTTTTTCTCGGGCAAATGCGCTAAACCGCTTGCAATATTCGCTTTAGTATGGTATAATTGAAATATGATTTTCGTTTATATTATGAATTAGGAGTTGTTTTTGATGTCTTTTGATAGCTATGAATCCCCTTTCTGCACCCGATATGCGAGCAAGGAAATGCAGTATATCTTTTCCGCAGATAAAAAATTCACCACCTGGAGAAAGCTTTGGGTCGCTCTTGCAAGAGCTGAAATGAAGCTTGGACTTCCCGTTACTCAGGAACAGGTGGACGAACTTGAAGCAAACGTTGACAACATTGACTATGCTGTTGCCGCTGAGAGAGAAAAGCTCGTTCGTCACGATGTTATGGCTCACGTTTACACCTACGGTCTTGCCTGCCCCAAGGCTAAGGGAATCATTCACCTCGGTGCTACTTCCTGCTACGTTGGCGACAACACCGACATCATCATTATGCGTGATGCACTCAAAGTTGTAAAGAGAAAGCTTATCAACGTTCTCGGTCAGCTTTCCGAATTCGCAATGGAATACAAGGATATGCCTGCACTTGCTTACACTCATCTCCAGCCTGCACAGCTCACAACTGTCGGCAAGCGCGCTACTCTTTGGATGAATGAGCTTCTTATGGATCTCAACGAGATCGACTACAGAATTGAAAACCTTGCACTCCTCGGCTCAAAGGGCACAACGGGAACTCAGGCTTCATTTATGGAGCTTTTCGAGGGCGACACGGACAAGGTAAAGAAGCTTGAAGAGCTTATCGCAGAAGAAATGGGATTTGACAAGGTCGTTCCCGTATCGGGTCAGACCTATTCGAGAAAGATAGATTCACAGATCGTTGCGACACTCAGCGGTATCGCACAGTCGGCAATGAAGTTCGCTAACGATATGCGTATCCTCCAGAACTTCAAGGAAATGGAAGAACCGTTCGAGAAGAACCAGATCGGCTCGTCCGCAATGCCTTACAAGAGAAATCCTATGCGCTGCGAGCGTATCACTGCTCTTGCACGTTACGTTATGATCGACTCGCTCAACCCTGCATTCACCGCAGGCACACAGTGGTTCGAGAGAACGCTTGACGACTCGGCTAACAAGAGAATCTCCGTTGCGGAGGGCTTCCTCGCGATCGATGCTATCCTCAATATCCTTATCAATGTTACATCGGGAATCGTTGTATATCCAAAGGTTATCCGTGCAAGAATTATGAAGGAGCTTCCGTTTATGGCTTCCGAGAACATTATGATGGACGCTGTAAAGAGAGGCGGCGACAGACAGGCTCTTCACGAGAAGATCCGTACCTACGCAATGGAGGCAGGCAAGCAGGTCAAGGAATTCGGACTTGAAAATGACCTCATAGAGAGAATTCTCGCTGACCCTGATTTCAAGACTTCGAGAGAAGAAATTGAAGCTATTCTCCAGCCTGAACACTTCACGGGCAGAAGCGCACAGCAGACCGAGGAATTCGTAAACGGACTTATCAAGCCTATCCTTGAAGCAAACAAGGACATTATGGGTGAAAAGGCAGAACTTACGGTTTAATGCGTAATTCGTAATGCGTAATTATTTTTGTTCCGCGAGTTCATATTGAACACCTTAATGGACGGTTTGCCCGTCCCGAATCGCGGCAGCGATCTTCGGCACACAAAATACGTTAATAATAAAAACAAGCCTGTTTTCAAAGGATTCCCTTGAAAACAGGCTTGTTCGTTTATTTCATAAACGCCTTGCGGCGCGGGACGGGAAACCCGTCCCCTACAATTTTACACGCGTTTTGCGCAATAAATTTGTGCATCAAACGGGCGGATATAGAATCCGCCCCTACGGAATTCAGGTTTTCACAACAACAAATATGCGAAACAAAATAATTACGCATTACGCATTAGTCATTATCTCAATATAGACCTCGTTGTCCGAAACATAGCTTGAATTGATATCGACCGTATATTTCAGATAAAGGTCGCCGCCGTCTGCGGTGAGGTTGTTGACTATTGACTGAGTATAGATCCCGATAGTCATATCGCCGTATGGTGTGCCGTAATGGCAATGGTGCTTTTTATCCTTTTCGATGATAAGGTTCGTGCCCGCTTCGCCGCTTCGCACTATTGAGGCGCTTTCGTTGCCGAACGCGGTTATTTCCGTTCTTGCGCCCTCAAAACCCGTTGCTTCGGTTTCGTCGTAGGCGATTTTAAAGCCGCCGCCCTTTACTGTTGAAAAGGTCGCGCCCGTTATAAGCTCGGTTTCGTTTCTTTCCCTATCTATCTGCTGAACGCCTTTCAGCGTTATTGTAACGTCTTTTTTCATATTTGACCTCTTAGAAAAAGCCGCCGATCGTTGCTTTGAGCATCGTCGGTTTCTTTTTATGCGAGCGAGATAAGTTCCTCTGTTTCGACTTTCTCGACATTTCCTTTTATCTTTTCTCCGAGGAAGCACTCGGCGTTATCCTTGAACATTTCGGTGCTGTCTGATGAATAGAACACCGTTTCGCCCTCGGTTTCGCGCTCGGCGAGCATATCGTGTCTTGTAAGATATGCGCAGGCGAACTTTGCGGCCTCGCTTCCTGCGGAGATGAGCTCTACATTTTCGCCCATATAGTCGGCAATAACGTCCTGCATTATCGGGTAATGCGTACAGCCGAGGATAAGCGTATCAACGCCCTCGCGTTTGAGCGGTTCGAGATACTGCTCTGCGACGAGCTGTGCGACCTTGTTTTTTCTGTCTGCAAAGCCGTTTTCGACAAGCGGCACGAACAGCGGACAAGCCGCGCCAACTACTGTGAGTGACGGTTTTATCGTGCGGATAGCCTTTGCATAAGCGCCCGATCTTATCGTTGCGGCTGTTCCGATAACGCCGATCTTTCCGTTTCTCGTTTTAGTGCAGGCGGTCTGCACCGTCGGCAGGAGAACCCCCGTGAACGGTATTCCATCGGCATCTTTTTTATCCATTCCCACGACAGATGAAACTGTACCGCAGGCGGCGATTATCATTTTGACATCGTGCTTTTTCATAAAGGCGATATCCTGCATCGCGTATTCCATTATAGCTTCACGGCTTCGCGAACCGTAAGGCAGGCGCGCTGTATCGCCGAAGTAGATGATGTTTTCGTTCGGCATAAGGCTGTGCAGTTCCTTATAGCAGGTAAGGCCGCCCATTCCCGAATCGAAAACTCCGATCGCTGAATTATTCATTTAAAGCAACTCTCTTTGCAAATTAGTTATCCATAGCCGACTCAATAAGTCTGTCGAGAAGCTCGGGCTGTGAGATACCCATATTCTCCATAAGCTTCGGGTACATACTGATAGGTGTGAATCCGGGGAGGGTGTTTATCTCGTTGAGAATGACAGTTCCGTCCTTTTTAAGGAAGAAGTCTATTCTCGAAAGTCCCGAACAGCCGATAGTCTTAAACGCTTTGAGAGCCGTTTCGCGAATCTCGTTTTCGGACTCGGCAGGGATATCAGCAGGAATGTTTATTCCCGATGTGCCTAAGATATATTTTGCGTCATAATCGTAGAAATCATTGCAGGAAATAATTTCGCCCACTCTTGAAGCGAATGGCTTATCTGTGCCGAAAACAGCACATTCAAGCTCTCTGCCCTCGATGAATTCTTCAACGATGACCTTTTTATCGTGTGAAAATGCGAGTTTTATCGCATCTTTGAGCTGCTCGAACGAGCCTGCCTTGTTTACGCCGACCGAAGAACCGCTGTTGCAAGGCTTGACGAAGAGCGGAAAATCGAGTTCGTTGATGATATTTTCGCAAATTTCATCGAGTTGACCGAGGTCAGACTGGCGGACAACGGCGTGTCTTGCCATGTGGATCCCTGCGGCTTCGAGGATAGTGTGCGTAACGGCTTTATCCATACAATCGGCAGAGGCAACGACCTTACAGCCGACATAAGGTATTCCCGAAAGCTCGAGAAGTCCCTGAATACAGCCGTCCTCGCCGTGCTGACCGTGGAGCGCGGGGAAAACAACGTCTATTTTCGTTATCGAATATGTACCGTCAACGATCTTGACGATGCCTTTGTACATCGGGTCGGGAAGAATGACCGCAGGAACGCAGTCGGGGTTGGATTCCCAGTTGCCCGAAGTTATCATATTAACGTCGCCCGGGTAGAAGAGCCAGCGGCCTTTTTTCGTGATGCCGATAGGAATGACCTCATATTTATCGGCAGGGATAGCATTTATAATGTTAGTCGCAGAGATCAGCGAAATATCGTGTTCATTTGAAACTCCGCCGAAGAGTACGGCAACTTTGATTCTGGACATTTTTTACCACTCCTATGGTTATTGTCACAAAGACGGCAAAAAGCCGCTTTTTGCACAAATATTATATCACATTTTTGGTGCTAAAGTCAAGCATTTTTCAAACTTTGCGCTGATGTTTGGGCAAAATTTCCTTGTTATACTAATCTCTGATCGTTCTATAGACAAAGACGACAGATAAAATAAATCCAGCCAAGGAAGGCGACCGCAGTAAGGCTCGCCGCCTTTCAAGGGAGCTTGACGCAGAATGGATTTATTATAGCCGAGGATTTGTCTATAGGTTGATCAGAGATTAGTATAAATATTAAACGGAAATATAATCAGCCGCAGCATAGCCCGTCATACCGCCGTAGCTGACAACATACCAGTTGCCCGTCTGACCGAGGACTGTGACCTCCGCGCGGTTCGGAATAACGCCGACGACCCGAGCATTGGTGTTCGGCAGGCTTCTGATATTGAGGTTTGAGCCGTCCGTTGTGACCGTACCCGTCTGTGCAGGCACGGCTTCAACAAAAGGTATTCCGAAGTAGTCGCAAAGCGCTTGGACGAGGTTTCGTGCGATAGACTGGGTGTTCGATTTTATCCATTCCGCGTCCTCGGGGTTGTCATGATAACCAAGCTCGCAAAGCACCGCAACTGCGCGCGTCTGCGTGACTTCGCCGAGCGAGGTCGTGGGAAGCGTATTGACCTTTGAGGGGTTCGGATAGATATTTTTGAGGTTGTTGACGATGATATCCGCAAGCCGTTCGCTCTGTGCGGAATAGGGAGAGTAGTAGATATCGATGCCCGAAAGTATGCCTGCAAAGCGTCCACCGCCTGCGTTTGAATGGAGCGCAAGATGTACATCATAATAGCGTGAATTTGAGTCTGCGATAGCGCCGCGGACATCACGGTCGGGGTCGTTGCGGCTGTAGGTTATGCCCGAAGAGCGCAGGTAGGGTTCCATAGCGTCGGCGATGAGGTTCATCTGCTGCTCCTCGTTTCCGCCGTTTACATACTGATTCCACTGCTGCGTTGACGGGCTCAAAAATACACTTGGCATAAAAAATATCTCCTTACATAGACTTGATAGCTTTGTTCAAGTTTATGCGGGGAGATGATTTTTTATGTTAAAAAAGAGTTGAAGCCTCGTCCAAAACCTCCGCAAAAAAGCTTTTGAGCGGAAGAGTGCTGCCCGAGTGTTTGCCGTTCGGGGCGACCTCGAAGCGGCTGTTTTTCAGCAGATTTCGGGTCATATCGTGGGTATCGATGACCTCATCGCTGCCGCCTACGATGACGGAAATTTTCTCGCTGTCAATATCCGCAAGCTCTCCGAACAGCTTCACGAATGGGCGTATTTCTCCGCAATAGCCGAGCCTTGGCAGGTGCAGAAACGGCATAAGGCACGGGTTCACGAGCGCCGCAGGAAGCCCGAGCCGCACTGACATTACGGCAGCATAAAATCCGCCGAGGCTTGAACCGACGAGCATCTCCGCGCCGCACTCCCCTGCTTCGCGCAAAAGCATTTCAAGCGTTTCATCAGGTAAGAGGGTATCGTAATCAAGCTCGGGCGAAGTGACTTCGTGACCGAGTGTGGTCAATGCTTCGTATGCGCTGTTTTTCGCGCTGCCTTTATAACCGTGGATATTGAATATTTTCATTTTGGGACTTCTTTCTTTATCACAAATTCGTATGAGATCAGTATTCTATGCCAAGTTCGGGATAATCTTTGAATTTTTGTATAATGCCGACAGATGTATCGGACAAAACTCCGCCGTCGGGGTCGGCTGGCGAATGGATATTGTACAGATATCCGCTTCGGCTGTATCGTCCGCCGTTTTTGTTGGTATAAATATCACTGTCAAACCAGACATTCACTATTTTCACGCACATTACAACGTGGTCGCTGCCTGCGAAAAGCTCCTTTTCCCACACATATTCACATTCGAGGTTGAGAAAGCACTCCTCAACGAGCGGTGCGCTGACCTTTCGTGCAGGGAATACCGTAAGTCCCGATGCTTGAAGCTCGTCCTCGTCAAGGCTGTTGTTTTTTATGGTGGAATAGCATTTTGCGTAGCTTTCCGCTGACATAAAGTTTATGGCAAGCTGTTTTGTTTCCTGCACAGTCTGATAAAGATGTGTACTTTTATGCACACTTGAAAAAATACAGTAGAAGCCGTTCTCGTTTGAAAAAGAGAACCACGACTGCATTGAACCGTTTGCTTTTCCGTTGGATTTACAGCTCGTGACGAGTGCAAGCGGCGACGGTATTGCTGTGAGGAATTCAAGCCAGTCGAAGCCGTAAAAATTATGGTCTTTGAACACCTCGGGACACTCAAAAAATTCTTTTTTCATACTTTTACCCTGCCTTTCGTTGTCGGCGTTTTGCCGTTGTGAATTTATTTTACCATACAGAAAAGCAAAAGTATATATTAAATCTGTTATAGAAAATTGATTATCTTTTTAGAAATTCTTAAATGCCGTCAAAGCCTTATGTTTCAAGGCTTTCCGGCATTTCTTGTTACGGAAGATGTTCTTAAATCTCCTTAAATCCCCTCACGTTTTCCTGTTCAAAGGTAGTAGGCAAAGTAGTAAATTCAGCTTTTACTACTAAGCAATCAACCGTTCCATTTCTGCCATTGCGTTGTCCGGCGTGGCGTGTGCGTAGTAGTTCAGCGTCATATTGATGTTGGAATGTCCCATGATGTACTGTAACGCTTTCGGGTTCATTCCCGCGTTTGCTAAGTTGGTGCAGAACGTGTGGCGTAGGGTATGCGGCGTTGTCACTTTCGGTAAGGCTTCCTCATGGCTCTTGTTATACTTCTTCACAAGCCCCCGGAACATAGTTTCATAGTTTGCTGCCACTTTCGGCTTTCCGTCCCGGTTGAGGAATAAGAAACGACTGTACCCGTCAATGATAACCGGCATTGCCTGTCTGCGGTTTTTCAGCACACGCTTAAATGCTTCACAAACCTTTGTACTCATAGGGATTTGACGGGTGCCGCTTTTCGTTTTTGGCGTTTCAATGTAATAGCCGCCCGCTTCGGAGTGTTTCAAAAGTTGGTGGTCTACATTGATTAGCTTCTTCTCAAAGTCAATGTCCGTTTCCGTCAGCCCGCAGAGTTCAGAAATACGAAGCCCGGTCCCTAACAGTATGATAACCTCGTCGGAATACTTCTGATAGGTCTTATCATTCTGCATAAAGGATAAAAGCGACGCTTCCTGTGTTGAGGATAAGGGTACCTTTGGTTCCGTATCATCTTCCAGAACCGTGTTCAACTGGAAGTCAAACGGATTTTTGCGGATACAATCGTCCTGTATGGCTGTGTAAAAAGCAGCTTTTAAGGAACGCTTGTGGTTGTTGATAGTCTTGAAAGAATATCCCTTGTCTTTCATTCGCAACGCCCATTCTTTCGCGTCCGACAGCTTCACATTCTCAATGCTGCAAGCCCCAAGTTTATCTTCTTCCAAAATCCGCATAAGCTGTTTGCGTCCCTGTTTCGTACCAAGCCGGACATTTGCCCGGTGGCGTATCTGCTTTGCGTAAAGCTGGCAGACCGTCATTTTCTTTCCGATAGGGTCTATCCCGTCGTCAAGGTCTTTCTGGATTTCTTTTTCCTTTTCCCGAAGCGAAATATCGTCGCGCTTCCCAGCGGGTGTCTTATCGGTAGGTACTAACTTCCAAGAATACACAAACTGCGGTTTCCCAAAGGTATCAATGTATTTGTAAGCATATCTTCCGTCCTTTCTCTGGCTCTCTCCTGTCCGTAAGATACGGTTTTTGTTATCGCGTCTTTTTTCCGACATTGTGCGTCATGCTCCTTTCCATGACGGAAAGAGCCTTGATATGCCTGTATTCATTGTACCACATTCAAGGCTCAATTTCACTATATAACTTCCAATGTATCAATGATTTTTTCAAACTGTTTCCGCTTGATTTGAATACGGTTGCCATTCATAATGACCCACCCGGCAGCCGGATTTTCCTCTGCCAACTTTCGCAGCTTGTTTTCTCCAATGCGGAAGTATTTAGACGCTTCCTCAATCGTCAGCGTGTACTTTTCCCAAATAGGAACATCAGTATAATTCATGTAAGGTGTCCCCCTTTCTTGAAAAAATGAAATGGTTACAATATCAAAAAGGGGCTTTAATCAGACAGCTCCGGCAAGCCTCACGGGAATTGCACCCCCGCATGGTTCTCATGCAGCCCTACCCATTATCTGCGACGCTTCTAACGCTCGGATTATGGCTATAAGGGAGTATCATTATACCGATATGCGGATCGTGGCGGCAGACGTGCCAAGGTCTGCTATGGAACGCTGATATTTCCCGCTCGGTGTTTCTCCCTCCTTTCGGTCATCGCGTATCAGCCCAATGGCTCCCCACATATCGAATGTATCTGATTTGCCCTATGCTGCGCCGCCATTCTCCTGCGTCGCTTTCTTTGTCAAGGTTCAAAAACGGTCAAGTTTTGCAATCTGCGGAAAGGGGAACGCAGATTACTTTTTACTTAGACCTCAAATGACAGGACAGCCCTCATAAGGCGTGACCGCAAGCGGTCGCGTATGTCCTCGTCTATGCCCCAATAAATATTGCCGCGCTCGTCGCGGAGCTTCCGCATAGACAGGGACGCTATGTAACTTTCGTAATGCTGTACGACAATCTTCATAGCTTCCGGGTCGCCCTTAGTTGCGGCTATGATTACCGGGTAAGGCAACAAGCCGCTTTCAGCGTTCTCATTGTTAATCTTCGTAGTCATAGGCGCGTTCCTCCAAATAGCGTTTTAGCAGCTTCATAGAGCTTTTCCGGCGGGTCTGTACTGTTGTCCTCGGAATATTGCAGTATTTCGCAATTTCCCGTTCGCTCATATCAAAGAAATAATAGAGCAGTACGGTTTCCCGCTTTTCTTCCGGCAAACTGTGTAGGGCTTCGGCAAGCAGCTCCGCAGTTATCTCCTTGCCGCCGACAACGAAAGACTGTTGCGCTTTATCGTCTGTAAAATATTCGTCGCAAACGTAAAGCTGTTTTTCTTCCTGTGGCGACAAATCGGAAAAAGGAATTTCGCGTAATTGCCGCTGCTTCGTGTCCCTGTGGGCGTTCATAGCTTCCCGCCTTAACGCCAGTTTGCAAAAGCCATTAAAAGCACAACGGATTTGCCATTGGGTACGAATAGGTTCGTTCATGTTCTCACCTCCTTTCGCAGCCGCGAAAGCGGTG
>CALANW010000145.1 GCA_937926145.1 uncultured Ruminococcus sp.
CATATTTTTAGGGTAATTGCAAGATTAAGTTAGTGCATATGGGGCGCTGCCCCCTGACCCCTGCCACCTTTGGAAAGGTGGACGAAACTTTTGCTTGGCTTCGCAGTACCATACAATTACGTTTACATTGCCGCATTTTATTTACTGCAATATCTTGAACATTGCGACCTGATCTGCAAGTACCTGCGACTGTCCGTTGAGTTCTTCACACGATGCGGCACTTTCCTCTGCGGTTGCTGAGTTCTGCTGTACAACTTCGGATATCTGTGCAATGCCCGAATTGATCTGCTCGACAGCCATTGCCTGTTCTTCCGATGCTGCGTGTATCTTTCCGACAAGTTCCTTGGAAGCTGCGGACATTTCCGAAACTTTTCCCATAAGCTCTACTGTATTTGCTACGACTTCGCTTCCTCTTGCGACGGATTCCATTGTTTCCGTGATGATAGAAGCGGTTCTCTTGGTAGCTTCGTCCGACTTTGTAGCAAGGTTTCTTACTTCGTCTGCAACGACTGCAAAACCCTTGCCTGCTTCGCCTGCTCTTGCGGCTTCAACAGCTGCATTGAGCGCAAGGATATTCGTCTGGAATGCAATATCTTCGATAGTTTTGATGATATTGTTGATCTGGTCGGATTTTTCCTTGATGTCTTCCATTGCAGCGCGCATACGCTCCATTTCCGCTGCCTGCTCGCTGATAAGTTCGTTCGACTGTGCGGCGCAGTTGTCGGCTTCTCTTGCGTTTTCGGTGTTGTTGTTGATCTTCTCTGCGACCTCGCTGATAGTTGCCGAAAGCTCTTCAATAGCAGCAGCCTGACGTGTCGTGCCCTCTGCAAGAAGCTGTGAGCCGTTGGATATCTGTGACGAGCCTGCGGAAACTTCGCTTGCCGAAACACTAAGACCACCGATAACATTGCTAAGCTTTCTGCAGATCTCGTCTGCGGAATTCTTCATCGCAACAAAGTTGCCCTGATACTCTACCGCAGGCTGAACCGTGAAGTCACCGTCAGCCATTGCCGACATTACCCTGCCGATATCGGAAAGATACATCGAAAGCGTGTCTTTCATTCGTACCATTTCCTTGAGCATCGTTCCTATTTCATCATTGGAATACTTAACATCGGAGGTGTCGAAATCAAGATCTCCGCCTGCCATTTTTTCAAGCACTCCGCAAGCCTTTTCAATAGGCTTTGAAATGCTCTTTACCGTATACGCAACGAGCAAACCGCCGCATACAACGCAAACCGCAAGTCCGATAAGTATAGAAACTATCGTAACACTTCGTACATTCGCATCATTCTCCGCAGTCTGTGTTCCGCAGAAGATAGCACCGATTATGTTTCCGTCCGTGTCAAGGAACGGTTCGTAGATAGTGTAATACTTCGCTCCGAGTATCTCGGTTCTTCCGTCATATTTCTCACCATTGTCAATAACTATGCTTCTGACCTTGTCCGACATCTGCGTTCCAATGGCTCTTTCACCGTTTTCGTCAACAATTGTAGTCGAGATTCGCGTATCTCCGCCGAAAATGGTTATATCATATCCGACAACATTTTTTATATCATCAAGGATCGACGGCTGAGTGAAATCTACCGCAACAATAGCTCTTCCGACAGGATAGCTAAGGCTGTTGAGAACAGGCTTTTCGCAAACATAGTAAATGCCATTGCCGTTCTTGACATAACCGCTGAATTCTTCATTTTCAAGCAGTGGCATAAACATCTCCGTGTCGACACCTTCACTCGACCAAAGAACATTTTTGTCTATGTCGGTAAAAACGCCTATGTAACTGTCATTCGGTATCTCTTCGGTAAATCTGTCACCGATGACATTTCCTCTGTCAACATCGAAAGCACGGGAAAAATCCTTGTTTTCACAAAGCGTAGCAGCAATTATCCCTGCCTGCTTCTCAGCGGTGCTTATTTCATCCTGAACAAGTTTAACACCTATCGAAGCTTCCTTTTCAAGCGACTGATTGTTCATTTTGTTGATATGAACAGAACAAAAGATGATAATGAGCATCACGGCAAAAATTACCGACGAATCGATCACCAGTATAAAATTTCTTCCAAGCCTGCCAAGCATTGATTTTTTCTTCATAATATCACCCACATTTATAAAAGCCGTCTGCATGACCCGAACGGTTTTTATTATTAATATATTATTCAATATTGTAACATATTAGTATTAAATAGTCAACTGTTTAAGTCAAAAATGTACATTTTATACAAATTTGTACACATTTTTACGACATCAAGAAACCGTTTTCGATTGCCTTATCGAGCAAATTATCGACCATTTTGCCGAGTTCAGCCGAACCGTCTTTAACTTTGTCGAAACGCCTTCTCACCTGCGAGGAGTTTACGCCATGCTCTTTCCATGAGTAACCCTCCCTCGAATAGTTTAGCAAAAGCGGCTGAATTCTGTCCATAGCATTGGAAAAACGAGCCTCGGGAGTGTCGTTCCTCTCGAATTCGTCCCAAAGTGCACGGTACTCCGCAGCCTGCTCCTCGGGCAGCGTACCGAATATCTTCTCAGCAGCAGCCTTTTCGCGAGCTTCCTTGGTCTTTGCGCCCTCATCATCGTAGCAGTAGGTGTCGCCTGCGTAGATCTCCACGGCATCGTGTACGAGAACCATTTTCATCACCTTTGAAATTTCAACAGGCTCGTTTGAATACTCCGCAAGCACTGCCGCCGCAATTGCAAGAGAAAACGAGTGCTCAGCGTCATTTTCACGGCGCGGCAACGGCTTTTTCTCCTTGAAATTGTCGTCGAATTCCTTTGACCCCTGCGGAAGATCATCACAAAGAATGTATGTCTGACGGTAAACATTTTTCAGCTTGTCAAGCGTCAGCAAAAATTCAAGCTGCTTTTTCAAGCGTTCGTTTTCCATTTAAACGTCCCCCTTTTTCTTCTGCATAAAGCCTGCTATCTTCGCAAGAAGCATCGGCGGCAGGAAGCCTGCTCCGTAATCGGCAATTTTCATTTTCAGCGTCGGGATAATGAGCGTTTTCCGCGCAAACATTCCCTCGACCGCACATTTTGCAGCATATTCAGCGGTAATTCCCTTTAACGCAAAGGAAACTCCTGCCGTGTTGTTGAAATTCGTGTCAACGGGACCTGGGCAGAGCGCACTCACCGAAACGTGACTGCCCTCATTTTTAAGCTCCGCACTTACAGCCTCGGTCAGACGGACAACGTAATTCTTCGTACAGTAATAGGTTGCCATATAAGGGCCGGGCATAAAGCCTGCCGATGAAGCAACGTTGAGGATATATCCCTTGTCGCGCTTGCGGAAATCTTTCAGAAACAGCTTTTGAAGAATGTGAACAGCCGTAACGTTGACCTCTATCATCTCTATCTCACGTTCAAGGTCTGTTTCGGCAAATTTTCCGAAAAGGCCGAAACCTGCGTTGTTTATAAGAATATCAATGTTGTATTTTTTTGCTTCGTCATAAAGTCGGTAACATTCCTCGGGTTTTGAAAGATCGGCAGGGATTATCTTTACCCTTTTTTCGCCTATCTCATCACGAAGTTTCGCAAGTGCTTCATAATTTCTTCCCGAAATAACGAGCCTGATTCCTCTTTTTGCAAGCTCACGCGCAATTTCCCGTCCGATTCCCGAGCTTGCGCCCGTAATAAGTGCTGTCATATTTTTATCCTTTCCGAATTTTTCTTATTTGCTTTCTTTAATAAATTCTTCCCATTTTTCGGGCGCATATCCGACCGAAGCCTTTTTCCCGCAGCGAACGATAGGTGTCTTGTACAGCTTCGGACATTCGCAAAGCTTGTCATACTTCGCATCATCGAGAAGATATTTTATGTTGCAGTAATCCTTTGAAGCCGTGTCAATGACAGCATCAATGCCGCCGAGAGCCTTCACAACGCTGTCGAATTCGCCCTTGCTCAAACCCTTGGAAAGAATGTCAACGCTTTGGACTTTGATGTTTCTCTCCTTGAACCAGCGCTCCGCCTTTTTCGTGTCGAAACATTTACTTTTTCCGAATATCTGTATAGCCATAGCTTACCCTTTCCTCATAAAAATATCGCTGCCGAAACTGACGGCAGCGACCTGTTTGTTAGATTTTTTCGCTGAACATTGAGCTTAACGAGAATATAGTTCCGTAATCGAACTTACCCTCCTGATTGTAGTTAACGACCTGAGCCTTGAGAGTTGCAGCCTTGCTTATCTGATTTGCCCTGTCAGCAGCTTTCGCCGTGAACGAATAGCTGCCGCTGAGGAGCGACTTTACCGAGTTGGTGTCTGCACCTTTCAGCGTGTCCTCGTTCAAAGTCAGCTTGTTGTCCGAACCGACCTTTAAACCTATCCTGCCGAGTGCAGCAGAGTAAGCCTTTGCCGTGTTCGTCATATAAACGCCCTTTTTGAGCGCATCAACGCTCTCCGACTTCTGTAAGCTGTCAACGACAGAATTATAGTCCTCGACAAAGCTCCTTACATTCGATACAAGCTTGTCTTTGTCCTCAAAGTCAGCTTTTGAAGCGGAAGCAAGCACGGAAGCACTCTTTCCGAGATCAGTCGCATCGGAAGCGAGCTTCTTTTCGCTCTCGTAAGTTCCGACATCACTGTTCGAGAAAGCCTTCTCGTACTCTTTTATCATATTTTTCTGATAATCTTTCGAGCGTACCTGATCGACCTTCTTCATCAACGCGAGAAGATCACTCGTCGAATTGGTCTGTGCATAGTTCTTTTTGCTGTAATTCGACGAAAGAAGAGAAGTGTACATTGCATTGGACTTATAAGCATTGATTCCGTACATTGTCCGATTCCTCCCAATTTTTCAGCATTTTTGTCTTTTATTCAGCGGCTTTTGCCTTTTCAGCCTCCGCCGCAAGGTTTGTCTTTGCCGTAGAAAGCATAAGCTTAATTCTGTTTTCCTGATTTACCTTTGTTGCGCCCGGGTCATAGTCGATAGCAACGATGTTCGCATCGGGATAAACGTTGCGTATCTTTCTTATCATGCCCTTGCCGATGATGTGGTTCGGCAGACAGCCAAACGGCTGAGCGCAGATGATATTGTTTACGCCGCTGCCGATAAGCTCGACCATTTCGGCGGTAAGAAGCCAACCCTCGCCCATTTTATTCGCAGGCGAAACATACTCCTTGCTGTTTTCCTTTGTTTCGTCAAAGTGTGCAGGCGCTCTGAAGCGTGAATCCTCGAATGCCTTTATCATTATATCCTGCATCTTTTTGAGAAATGCTTCAAGCGCACCCGAAGCGATGTATTTTTTATATGCAACGTGATAAAGCTGCGTGTCAACAACGTGGTGGTCGCACATAAAAATGATGAAGTCGAGAAGTCCCGGAACAACGGGTTCAACATCTTCCCCCCGGAGAAATTCTTCAAGACAGTTATTGCCGAGCGGTGCATACTTGATGTAAATTTCGCCGACAATTCCGACTCTCGCCTTTACGCTCGGAGTATAAGCTATCTTCTCAAAATCCTTTACCATTTGGAAAGCATTTTTCTTGAACGAACCGATAGCAAAACCCTCTTTGATGAGCCTGTTCTGCCAGTCCTCGATGAGCTTGTCCGTTTCGCCCTTGTTGTTTTCGTAAGGACGAACCTGATTTCCTGCCCACATAAGGATATCACCGTAGCAAATGCCGACGATAAGATCCTGCAAAAGCGGAAGCGAAAGCTTGAAGCCGGGGTTCTTTTCAAGGTTTGCAATATTGAGCGAAACAACGGGAACGAATTCCATTTTGTTGTTTTTGAGCGCTTTTCTGAGCAGATTTATGTAGTTTGAAGCTCTGCAGCCGCCGCCCGTCTGGGTTATCATAAGAGCGGTCTTGTGAATGTCATATTCACCCGATTTGAGTGCGTCCATCATCTGTCCGATAACGAGAAGTGCAGGATAGCAGGTGTCGTTGTGAACATTACGCAGTCCCTCATCAACGACCTTTCTGCCCGTCGAGGTGAGCAGCTTCATTCTATATCCATGGTTATTGAATATTTTTACAATAAGAGAAAAATGGATAGGGAGCATCTGCGGAACAAGGATCGTGTATTCCTGACGCATTTCTTCCGTAAAAAGCAAGCGTCCCTGTTCATTATATACGAGTTCAGCCATTAAAAATAAGCTCCTTTGCTTAAAACAATATTATTATACTAATTATATATATTATACCACAGCAAGCAGTTTTCGTCAATACCGCAGCAGCTTTTTTATACAGCGTTTCAATAAGCGAATTATTTTTTATCAAATTATAAACAGCTTATTGTAGGGGACGGGGCGCCCGTCCCGTTTTTTGAAAGGTATTGGTGACTGCGGGACGGGAAACCCGTCCCCTACATTAATATTCGTTCAACACACAGCAATTCACTGTCAAAACGTGCGGATATAGGATCCGCCCCTGCGGAGATCGGTGTTTTGCCGTAAATTTGCGGAGCAAAAATAATTCCGAATTCCGCATTCCGAATTTAGAAATTACGAATTACGATCAAGCTTTTCCGCAAGCGTTTTTATGTATTCCGCAAGCTCAGCGTGAAGCTCTTCACGCATAAGCCCGACCTCTATCGAAGCCTTTATGATACCCATTCTGCTGCCTATGTCATAGCGGTTTCCCTTAAAGTCAACACCGATAACACCGTCAGAAACAGCGACCTCGCGCATAGCGTCCGTCAGCTGGAGCTCTCCGCCCTTTCCCGTAGGTATCCTGCGCAGAACATCAAAAATGTTCGGTTCAAGGATACATCTTCCGAGGATAGCAAAATCAGAGAATTCTTCGCCTTTCTGTGGCTTTTCTATCATATCGGAAATGGCGTAAAGTCCGTTTTCCTCCATTTTTTCAAGCTTCATCGAGCTGTATTTGCTTATGTCTTCGAGCGGAACACGGTTTATTCCGACAACGCTTTTTCCGTATTTTTCATAAGCACGGGAAAGCTGACCTATCGCAGGGTCTTCGCCGACTATCACATCATCGCCGTACAGCACCGCGAACGGCTCACCGCCCGCAAATTCTTCCGCACAAAGTACCGCACCGCCAAGACCGTTTTGTACAGGCTGACGAACGAACGAAAAATTCGCCGCCGAAGATATGCTGCGGACATTTTCAAGCAGTTCCGTCTTTCCGCTTTCGCCAAGCCTTGTTTCAAGCTCGTGAGAACGTCCGAAATGCTCCTCGATAGCCTGCTTGCCCTTAGCTGTGATGATAAGGATATCTGTTATTCCTGCCGCTACACATTCCTCTGCGATATATTGTATCGCAGGCTTGTCCACGATCGCGATCATCTCTTTAGGTACGACCTTTGTCGCAGGAAGAAGCCTTGTTCCAAGACCGCCTGCGGTTATTACCGCCTTTTTTATTTTCATTTTTACCCCTGTCCTTTCGGTATAAAACTGTCGTTTACGACATCGTGCCGAGAAGAAAACTCATACTGAACATCATATAAAATACTACATAAATGCATATAAAGAGCGCAAGCCAGCC
This sequence comes from uncultured Ruminococcus sp., assembly GCA_937926145.1. Classification (GTDB taxonomy): domain Bacteria; phylum Bacillota; class Clostridia; order Oscillospirales; family Ruminococcaceae; genus UMGS363. The sequence continues at coordinate 7,448 of CALANW010000145.1, forward strand.
GCCTGATGTGCCGCCTTTTGAGCGAAGCGTCTGACGTATCGTGAGCGGAGTTGTCGAAGCCTTTATCTTCGCCGTGCGCTTTACCGCCGTCTTGTAGTAGATCTTGTTCGCAAAAGCGCCGAAGAAGAACATCGCCGCATACATCAGCACATACGAAAGAACGCTCAGTATGCTGAAAGCCGTGCTTCGTATATCAAAGCCCTGTGCGAACTGTGATATTGCACCCAAATTCATCTCCGCAAGGATAGGTATATACTGCGGTATCATAAAAACTACCCTCACGATAAGAGCCGCAAGCGCGATAAGCGGCATTTTTCTGTAGGAAAAATACATCTCGGGGATAAGCATAGCCGAAAAGTTCCAGCTCAGCGAACTTCCCGTGTCCTTGAAGCGCTTGAAATTCGGGAGATAATAGTGAGTGTTGCTGCCGACATAATCGGCAAGCTCGCAAAGACGAACGCCGTCAAAATCCTCATCGGGATTGTATCCGCAAAGAGGGTCGGTGAAGTTGATGAGGTACGGTTCAAGGTTTATTCCGCCGAAGTCACCGTCATTCTTCATCGCATCTTCCATATTTTTGCGAAGCTCTTCGTTGTGGCGTTCGAGTGCAGGCATCGGCGAACCGCATCTGCCGCAGAAAGCCGTCAGCTTAGGGTTGACATATCCGCAGCGCGGACATACGCAGTCCTTTTCGGGGTCGTCCTCTTTCACATCGGTCGGAACTCCCGTGTCGGGCATAGGTGTCCAGCTCCGATGTGCCTTGTGAAGCTCGGTATTTACACAGCTTCCGTATTTCTCGTAGCAAGCTCTGTGGTAAGGCGTTCCGCATTCGGGACATACAACGATATCATCGCCCTCCTTGAACTGCTCGCTGCAAACGATGCACCTGCTTCCTGTATAATCAGCCATTTATAATAACTCCTTGATTTTTTGATTTGATTTATAATAGTATATCACAACCCTTTTGAAATAACAAGGAGTGCGCCGATAGTTTCATCTGTTTTTCACAATATTGTATCAAAAATATGTTGATAATTAACAGCACCCGTGCTATAATATCCTTATAAAAAGACACAACGATTCTTCTCTAAAATGAAAGGATATGACAAAAAATGACCGATGACAAAAAGATCGACTTCCGTGAAAGGATAACAAAAATAGCAAAAGCTGCGTTCGCCGTTGCACCGTTTGTAATGATAGCAATATGCGCCGTGCTGTATTTCACAACATTCCGAAGCGTCACCGCAGAACAGCTTTTGCAGTACACGCCCGAAAATATATGGCTCGCCACAATAGTTATCATCGCAATGTTCTCACTCAAATCGCTGACGTTCTTCTTCCCGATGATAGTCATTGTGACCGCCTGCGGAATGACTGCACCTAATATATGGGCGGCGCTCGCGATAAATACGATAGGCATTTTCTGTATGATGAACATTCCCTACCTCATCGGAAAATTCGCCCAGAGGGAATATGTAGAAAAGCTCGTTATGAAGCATAAAAAAATGCACGAGATAATCAGCCTCAATATGTCGAACGGCGTATTCTTCGCATTTTTCCTGCGAATAATAAACTGTCTGCCATACGATGTCGTGAGTATGTTCCTCGGCTCGGTCAATATGAAATGGCGTGACTATGTCCTCGGCTCGATGCTCGGAACGCTCCCCGGAATGATATGCTGTACCTTTATGGGAAATTACCTCGACGATCCGCTCTCCGTAAAATTCATTCTCTCCGTCGCAATAAATGTCGGAATTTCGGTTATTTGCGGGATCGTCTACTTAATATATGCAAGAAAACGCAGAAAGGAACTTGCCTTAAATGATAAAACTGATAGCGTCTGATATGGACGGAACTCTTCTCAACGATAAAAAGGAATTTCCGCACGATTTTGATGAAGTGCTGGACAAGCTTTGCGAAAAAAACATACACTTCGTCGTCGCAAGCGGACGTTCCTATTCCACGCTGAAACTCAACTTCGAGGGAAAGCTCGATAAGCTCGACTTTATCTGTGATAACGGCGCTTACGTCATCGTGAACGGCGAGCTTGTAAGTATGAGCCTGCTCAAAAAAAGCTGTGTTAAGCACCTTATCGAAATTTGCCGCGGAATGGAAAGGGTAACACCCGTTTTATGCGGCGTACACGGAACTTATTTCGAGCGCAAGGACGAAGAATTCTATCACGAAGTAACACGCTACTACCTCCACTATACCTGCGTTGACGATATTGCCGCAGTTGATGATGATATCTTCAAAATCGCCGTCTGCGACTATAACGGCGCGGAAAAGAACGTCTACCCAATTGTCGCAAAGGAATTCGCCGAAGATTTCACCGTCGCAGTTACAGGTCCGAAGTGGATAGACATTATGAACAAGGGCATAAACAAGGGCGCGGCTCTAAAAGAAATCCGCGAGCATCTCGGCATTTTGCCCGAGGAAACAATGGCGTTCGGCGACTATTTCAACGATGTTGAGCTTCTCCAGAACGCAGGCTACAGCTTCGTAATGAAGAACGCCCACCCCGATATGCGGCAGTACGGCAAATACACCGCCGAAAGCAACAACGACGAGGGCGTAACAAAGGCTATCAGGCAGTATGTGCTGAAAGAGGATAACAATGAATGAGCGTCTTCCTTACCTGCGTGAAAAAACGTCACTCCTGACGACTTCACCGGGCGTTTACCGAATGAGGGACAAAACGGGACATATAATTTACATCGGCAAGGCGAAAAACCTTCGCAACCGCGTCACGAGCTATTTCTGCAAATCGCCCGACCATACACCGAAAGTCGCCAAAATGGTTTCCAACGTCTATGACTATGATTTCATCGTCACCGACTCGGAGTATGAAGCACTCGTCCTCGAATGTTCGCTCATAAAACAGCATAAGCCGAAGTATAATATCCTCTTGAAAGACGATAAAGGCTACAGTTATATCAAAATTTCGGACGAGCAATATCCGCGCATTACTTATGAGCTCCAGAAAAACGGCGAGGGAAAATATATCGGTCCTTATACAAGCTCTTTCGTCGCAAGCCAGACCGCAAAGGAAGTCAACAAGGTCTTTATGCTCCCGACCTGCAAAAAAGTCTTTCCGCGCGACTTTGGCAAGGGTCGTCCCTGCCTGAATTACCATATCAAGCAGTGTATGGGACTTTGTATGGGAAAGATATCCTGCGATGAGTATAATTCCATAATCGCGCAGGCGGAGGAATATATCGCGAGCGGTTCGGAAGCCTCGGTCGAAAGCCTTACCGAAAAGATGAACGAAGCCGCCGAAAACCTTGAATTTGAACGTGCCGCCGCGCTTCGCGACCGTATAAATGCGATAAAGCGCGCCGCCGACAGCCAAAAGATAATCAATGAGGATATGCGCGATACCGACATAATCGCCGCCGCACAGAACGGCACGAATGCCTGCGTTGCAATTCTCCAGTACCGCGGCGGCAGACTTACCGACCGAAGCGAACTTCCCGTTGGCGAAATTGACGATACCGCCGTTATGATACAGGATTTCATCACGGCTTTCTATACAACTCCCGAATCCATTCCCCGTGAGATAATCACCGAGGAGGAAATTCCCGATGTGGAAATGATTACCCAGCTTCTCCGTGAAAAAAGCGGTCACGCCGTCGATATCTTCTCCCGAACACGCGGAAAAGGTCTGAAACTCATCAATATGGCAAAGGAAAACGCCAGCGAATCCCTCGCAATAAAGGTCGGACGAACGGGCGCGGAGATAGTCGCACTTGAACAGCTCGCAAAGCTCCTCGGACTGGAAAATCCGCCAATCTACATCGAATCCTACGATATCTCGAACCTCGCAAGCTCCGCAATGGTCGCAGGTATGATAGTCTTTGAGAACGGCAGACCGAATAAAAAAGCCTATAAAAAATTCACGATAAAAGAAACCGCAATACAGAACGACTACGCCTCAATGCGTGAGGTTTTACAGCGCCGATTCAAGCATTATAAGGACGAAAATGAAACGGACGAGGGCTTCTGCCGCCTGCCCGACCTTATCCTCCTCGACGGCGGCAAGGGTCAGGTCAACGCCGTTGAACCTATCCTGCGTGAAATGGGCATAAACGTCCCACTCTTCGGTATGGTAAAGGATAATAAACACCGTACAAGAGCCATTGCAACGGGCGGCGGCGAGATCGCCATAAGCGAAAATAAAGCCGCATTTATGCTTTTGACCCGAATCCAGGACGAAGTCCACCGCTATTCGATAACCTATCAGCGCAAAAAGCACAGCAAACAGTCATTCAGCCTTGAAATTACGAAAATAAAAGGCATCGGCGATAAAAAAGCGGAAAAGCTCCTCTCCCGATTCAAAACCAAGAACGAGCTGAAAAAAGCCACCGTTGAAGATATAGCGAAAGCCGCAGGAATAAATATTCAGCTCGCACAGGAAGTCAAAACGTTTATCGAAAACGAGTATAGATAACAACCAAGCTAAAGTTTAGGTCAAGCCTTTTCAAAGGCTTGCAGGGGTCAAGGGGGCAGCGCCACATATGCACTAACCTAAGCAAATATCAGACA
>CALANW010000146.1 GCA_937926145.1 uncultured Ruminococcus sp.
GTGACGGATAATAAAAACCGCACCTGCCACAGCTGCACACACAGCAGAAATTACTGCGATAAGCTTGACTGTTTTCTTGGATTTTCTCCTGCCGCCGCTTTCACCGAAAAACAGAATATCAAAATCTTCGGAAAGCGGCATTTCGGGATCGGTGTTTTTTCTGTAATAGATCATTTTGGGATTCTCCTTTTTTACATCTCAATGTTTTTTCTTCGTTTTTCATTTCTGCCCGAAAGGACAGCTTTCAGCCTTTCGTTCTCACATTTCAGCCTGCTCACCTCCTTTCGCAGCACTTCATTTTTAGCCGCAAGAATATTTATTTCATCGGCAGCAGAGGAAACGGAACTTCTGCTCTGCTTGGCTCTGTTCTCTTTGCGGAAAATTGCCCCTGCCGCCGTTATTGCCTTTTCATCAAGCACACGTTCGCCCTTGGTGTTGATTTTAAGTTTCTTTGCAAGTTCCGGGTGTCGGCTTAACGTTTCATAAAATTTTGTTGGCTTCAAGCTGTTCGCTTTGCAGTATTCGGAGATTGAAATGTATTTGCTGTTTTTTCGCATTGGTTATTATCCTTTCGGTGGTTTGAGTTGATTTCCTTATTGGGATATGGTATAATGTAGAAAAATAAGTTGAGTTTATTTGCTCGGCAAATCGAAATTTGGTGGTGAATATTTTATGTTTTATAATGCAAAAGAACAACTGTTAGAAATACAGGGTATGCAGATGAATTACATTACTTTTGGAAAGGGAACGAAGCCTCTGATTTTGATTCAAGGTCTTAGCACCCGCAGCATTAAAGGGGCAGCATTTTCATTGGCTTATATGTATCGAATTTTCGCAAAAGATTATAAAATTTATATGTTTGACCGCAGAGAAGATATTAGCGATAACATAACAGTAAGAGACTTAGCGGCAGATATAGCAATGGCAATGGATACATTAATGATTACAAATGCTGATGTCTTTGGTGTATCACAAGGTGGTATGATTGCTCAATATCTTGCAATAGACAGACCCGATTTAGTAAATCAGTTAGTCCTCGCAGTAACACTTTCGAAAAATAATGAAACCGTCGAAAGGACAGTCAATGACTGGATTCAAATTACAGAACAGAATAATATGAAAAGGCTGATTACAGATATGGCTGAAAAGATGTATTCCGGTATTTATGTGAAACGATACAAACCGTTTATGTCATTATTAACGTTTTTTCAAAAGCCAAAGAATGTACCAAGATTTATCGCATTGGCAAAAGCTTGCCTTAGTTGTAAAGCTTATGATGAATTAGATAGAATTCAATGCCCGGTATTTGTAATTGGAGGTATGCAGGATAAAGTGGTAAGTGGATCGGCTTCTTTGGAAATTTCAAAAAAACTTGGTTGTGAAATCTTTATGTATGATAATTTAGGACATGCCGCTTATGAAGAAGCTAAGGATTTCAATCAAAGAGTTTATAACTTTTTACAGCATAAATAATTTATATAAAGCAAAAATTCCAATTTATCATACAATTTATAATCACAGCACTCTAACGGGTGCTGTGATTTTTTATCTAAAGCATCTTCATACGCATATCATGTTCAAACCCTGCAAACGTTGAGTTTGTCAGCGTGTAAACCGAGTTGAACAGGGAAGCCGTCAGAAAACGGTCTATCCTGCTGATTTTGTCGGGATAGCTGACAAGACTTTTCATCACATACTGAACGTGATCGAAAGTAATTTTTCTGTAAGCAGACTTTGCCGTTTCTTCCGAAACACGTTTCCCCTCCGATACCACACATCGCTCTCCGCAGAGAACATCGACCATGAGATCTTTAATTTCTTCTGCCATTTGGACAACAGAGCTGTCGGTGTGAGATATAAGACAGTCATAGTCGATCTGTTTCTTAACTTCTTCCTCAACTGTGTTTCTGTCTATTCCATCAATCAATCCATCTCCGGGCGAAAAATTTTGAAAGCCTGCTCGTGACTGATCGATAGATTGATCGTAAGTATAACTCATATCAGTATTATTTATATCAATATTATTAGAGTCCGAATTTCGTACTTCAAGAAGTCTGTTTTTCGGATTTGCAGAAGTCTGATTTTCGGACTTCTTGAAATCTGTTTTTCCGACTTCTTGAAATTCGTTTTCCGTATTTCTTGATGTCGGTACATAATCAGTGCTTTTCTCGCCTTTGACAATGAAATTTTTCACATACAGAATTGACGGCAGTCCCAGACCTCGGCGTTTCTTCCTCACAAGCCCGATGCCTGACTGGTCATCAAGCTCTTTAAGAAGATTGAGAGCCTTTTCGTGACCTACATCAAGTATCTCCTCAATTTCTTCTACTGGGAAAATGATATACACCCTGTTGTGCTTATCTATCCAGTTATTTTTACGGCTTAAACTCATACGTTCAAGCAGCAGTCCGTACAACAGCTTTGCTTCATTGGACAAACCGCCGAAGTGTTCCTTGTCTGTGAAAAGCACCTTCGGCACTCGGACAAAAGTAAATTGTTCAGCTTCGATACCGTAATAATAATCAAATTCAGTTTTGGGCATATAGATCACACCTACTCATAATTTAAGGCAAACAAAAAAAGCCGCAGAATACTTCAAAATAAAGTATTCTGCGGCTCAAAACCACATAAATATTATGTTTGCATAAAAACAAGTACAGGAAAATGCCTATTCTACGCTGTTTAACGGCTCACTCGTACCATACTCGTACTATTTTTCCCGAAAGTCTAAAAAACACAGTCAAAAAATTTTTAACTCGTACTATTTTCGTACTATGAAACGGCATTTTTAAGTTTTCAAAGGAAAAGTAAAAGCCCGCAACTGACGTAGTTGCGGGCTTTTTTATGGCAGGGGCAGTAAGAATCGAACTCACGACACGCGGTTTTGGAGCAATTTATTACACTAAATGTAATTTTATGTCACATCTTGTAAATGGCTATATTACTTGATTTATAGTCATATACCTTTATGCACTTTTAGGTTAATTCAGGTCATTTTTTGTAAACTTGGTGTACAAATAGTGCACAAGTACACTAAACTCACGATTCGAGTTTTCTCAATCGCATATCGATCAAATATAAAAAATTCCACACCGTCAACACAATTTTAAACTTAACTCAGTACACCTATATGAGAAAATTATTCAATACCTCGATATCCGTTCTTTTCCGCATTTCCTAACAAATATAAAAATGCAAATGCAGGTATTCTCAAAAGATCTATACCAGCAGCTGTATTATGCACTCCAAAATCCGTTGCAGCTTTGGTTACAACAATTGACGCAGACGATTCCTGACATAGCTCAACTATAGCGTCGTCATCTGCAATAGGCGCGCCTTCACGATACTTCACTTCGATTAAGATTTTTTTGATATTAGGATAATCCACTACAACATCGATTTCTTTATTCTTTTTGCCTCCGCGAAAATAACCTATTGATGTGGCAAATTGATAGTAAAAAGCTGCAACATGCTTATAAACAGCTGTTTCAACAACCTTACCCATTTCGGTAGGATCTGTCATAATAGAATCATCCATCAGCACTGCATTTCGAATAGCTGCATCTGCTATATATATTTTAGGTCTAGCTTTCAGCACTTTTTTTCCTGCCATGTCTACTGGCCAGCTTTGATATATAAGATTTGCACTTTCAAGATACCGGATATAGTTTTCAACTGTTGTTCGAGAAACTCCATTCAGTTCTTTAGTAATAGCTTCTATTGATACAATTTCAGATGAAACATTACACAAATACAAAAAAATTCGTTCAAGTTCTGTCGCATTTCGAATATTATACAGCGACGGAAGATCCCGTTTCAGCACTTTATCCACTACATCTTCACGCATAATCTGCTGTGCCATAAGATCATTGTCAGCAAGTGCTAATTCGGGAAATCCGCCTACTTGCAAATATCGCATAAAATGATTCTGCACTTTGGACAATTGCAACATAATCTGTGTTCGTTCAATCTGTGATTTTTTAAGAAGCGAAGTAACTTTCAAATCAGATGGAATATCAGGTCGATCTACATTAAGAAGCTCACAGTATTCATAAAATGATAATGTCGGCACCTGAATCACAGTCCATCTGCCTGCGCCGCTTTCACGACTACCCTTCATAAGTGCAGGACTTGCAGAACCGGTCGCCACAACTTGTGTATCAGGTTGTGTATCATAAAGAGTTTTTAACCAACGATCCCAATCTTGAGCATATTGAACTTCGTCAAAGAAATAATACACATCCTGATCAGCACAAATATTCTCATGATAACATTCAAGAATATCCTGAAACTGGCTTAGCTTCAACATTGGATGATCCATAGAAATAAAAACAATTTTTTGGGCCGGAACTCCAGAATTTAACAATGCTTCGATCATCTGATATTGAATTGTTGTCTTCCCAACTCGACGTGTTCCTGTCAATACAACAGTTCTTCTTATATCTTTATTTTTTAAACGCTTCATTGCCTCATGAAAAGCAAATCTCTTGTATGTTTTTGTCATTCTTGGATTAACAACACCTGTTTTCCACCAAGGATTGTAAGCTGTTAATACCTTTAGAATTCCATCTTTTGTAGTTATTGGCATGTATCAATCACACTCCTTTTCATATATTATACCCCAAAAATCAATTTTTGTCAATAATAATTGCAAGTATACTTGCAATATTTTGCTAAAATAATTGATTTTTTAGCAAATACTATGAGTATGTCAATAATCATGCTCCTGTAAGAAATACTCATCTACCATAAGCAAGAGAGGCAGGAAGTATTTCTCCGCAATCAAAAAGTGACAGATATTACGTAAGATTAATTCCTCTCGCATCCAAAAAACACCATAACCCTGCTGGTTAACCCGACAGGGTCATATATCATTGTGAATCATAATTCCAAGGCTTAACCGGTTCATCGGATGTCAACAGCCTGTAAAAACAAACCTCGACATTCAAGCCGTTTGCACAGGCAGTAACGGCAAGAGAGTATATCAGAGCACTATTTTACCCCCTTCCCATATACTAAAATTTCATGTCAATTCTCGCATCAATATATCAACGTCAAATCCAAAATGATGATAATCATACATTTCTTTATGAGGTTCAGAATCATAAATGCTTTGAGAATTTGACCTAATAAAAACAGGTGTGTTTATCTTGTCATAGTTTCTTAACATCCACTCGTCATCTATAATTGGCTCGTCCCAAAAATCATCAATATTTATATTGTATTGATTACATACATTCTTTAATGCTGCAGTGTTAACATCCTCTTTCTTCAACTTTATCACATAATGAATAAAATGGTTTTCATGCAACCATTTTGCAATATTACTTACATCATACTTCTCACTGTATAATACTATTATACGAGTTTGGCAATGATGATCATTCCATAACGTATTTCTATATCTATCAATAATTGAATATATTGAATCGAAAGAATTACTTTTAACAATAAACTCATCTATGATTTGTTTTACTGGATCAATATCTTGTTCAAATTTTTCTTTTTCGTATTCAGGTACCTTGCCCCTCCATTCTTCGATCATACCATTAATATTGGAATTACATATACTCGCATAAAATCTATCTATCATTTCAATCGTATGGATAATAAGACTCATATCAGCAGTTTCACCCTTATCCATCAATTGATATAAAGAAACACATACACTTTTAATATTCCATAACAAACTATCACACCAATAAGCATAATAATTTCTTAAAGCATATAATAACTTATCAATATAATGATACAACTTTTCTCTATGTTCTTTGGTAACCTCCTTATTTAGCAATGGGATTTCAAAATATTTCGGATTACTCCAGCAAAATTCTTTTCTTAACTTTTCGCTATACTGTTTCTCATCAAGAGGTTTTATAATAGGAATTGCAACATTATAAGCACACCAATTGCTCGAATTCATTTTTGTGTCAACACATGAAAAATACGATATTCCTTGAACCATTTCCGAATTTCTTTGAACCCATTGCATAAGCATCTGCGGAATAACATATTCTTGTTTATATGATACTGTTCCGCTATGATTAACAAAAGAGCACGCCATAATTAGCGGATACTGTTTCAAATATCGACTTATTACATTGAGCCAAAGATCAAAATTGTTATACCTTATAGATAATCCCCAAAAATCTATTTCTTTTGGAGAATGCAATGATAAGAGTTTTAATTCATTTTCTATTTGTCTTTTTTCATCATTACATTTTTTGTATTGATATTCAGAGTAATAATACTTTTTAGGATAATGAGATTCCTGCCAGGCCAAAGGTAACATTGTAGATAAATATAAACTAGGAAATCCTACGATACTAAACCTCTCATTATTAGTATATGCTTTTTTGGACATAGGTATATGAAACAACTCGTCAGGATTATTTGCTATATTCTCATCTTTTCTATCAACCCCACGCACTCGAAAAAATGTATCTGCTTTATTAATATGAAATACCGTTTGATACTTATCAATAGAAACCCATCCATCCATGGTTGAAACAAATAAATCATCCTTTAACCTACCCATAATTAATTCGAAATTTTCCTGAGCTTTTTTAGGATCAGCATTTTCATAGCATTTTAATGTTTCAACAAGGTTACAGTTTATTATCTCAACTTCTTTTTTCACCTCTGATATTTTTTCTTTCAATTTTTCTTTTTGCTCCCCTTTAAAATCGTCACAATCATACTCACCCAAAACATTTATATATCTTAACGCTTCTTCCTCCAATTTCTCCAACATATCAAAATCACTATAATACTTTATTGGTAGATTAATTGAAGTTAATAGTTCTCGTATA
>CALANW010000147.1 GCA_937926145.1 uncultured Ruminococcus sp.
CGAATATCTTCTGTCATGGTCCTTTGACGCGAAAAATCCGTATTCGTTTGACATTATTATTCTCCCCCTGATCTCTGTCCAGATAGACCGACATCGTGAAACCACCATTTTCGTAATGCTCGGCTATCTTCGTTATCCGCCTTGCGGAATCCTTTCCTTTTTCATCTGGATAAAGCGTTACTTTGTCGCCGACCCCGAACGCCCCCGAATGTACCGCCTCTAACAAGCCTTTCCCGAGCGAAGCCGAGATGACCTCGCTCGGCGGTGAATATCTCGAAGCGAACATATCCGCCGCCGAAGCTCTGGTTTCGGAATGATCAAGCTCCGCCCGATAAATGATCTCACCGTCAATGACCGAATTGCTGTAATATATCACAGGCTCGATCTGATAAGACTCCTCACAGCGTTCAAAACCCGAAGCTTCGCCGAAATATCCCGACCATGGTTCAATGCTTACAGTGCCCTTACTGCTGTACCTCGCATCGGAATAAATGTATGCTCCGCTGACCGTCCCCGTTTCGCTGTAGGAATAGCTTCGCTGACCAAGAGTGTCATATTCGGACGAAAGAATTATAGGAAGCTCCGCGCCCGAACCAACACTCCTGTCAACAGTATAACGCCCATATAAACGTATCTTTGCTCCATTTTCATCGTGAACTATCCCCGAGCATATCCGAAAATTCTTTTCGATAACAGCCGTCACCGAACGTGAAAGACTTCGCTTTTGATATGCACTCGACGGCACGAATAAACAATCTGCCGACTTGTCAATAAAAGTGTTCGGGAACGCCCTCTTTTCACCTGCCAAAGCTCCGCAGTTCTTCTCAATGATAGTCATAAAACTGTCACCCCTTGCGTATTCCGAAAGAACACGCCGTGAAAGCAGTCCTGCGAATGAAACTGCACTCACCTCTGCCTTTCCGCCGCCTGCAGATTTTTTTATTCCCGTGATAAGTCCCGAAAAAACCTCTGGTATCTCAATTATCCTCTCGGGTCTTATCAGCCTTTCACAGCTTCCGCCCGAAACGAATACCGCTTCGAGCCTGTCACCGCCGCATAAAAGCCTTTCGATGCCGAACTTCGCCAACCTGTCCGTCACCCCGAGCAAACGAAGATATTCCCCCTCGCTGACTTCATAAATATAAACGTCCAATCAGAACCCCTCCGAATATTCCTTTAAGTTGATGTGCGCCGTAAGATTCATTCCAACAGCATCGGTCGAAATATATACCCTCGTACCGTTCGGCGCTATCTTGAAAAAGCTTGAACCCCATATAATTCGGTGAGTGATATCCTCTGTCTTTGCATTGTCCCGAACGTCCGAAAGAAAAATACCCTTTTCACCGTCAATGCATCGAAATATCACAACATCTCCTGCCGCAAAGTTTCCTTTAACACCGATGAATTCCTTTGTCCCTGCATTGACAGCACGAATTTCCGAAACAGGACTGAGTACCTCCGCCGTGATGATGCACCCTGCCTCAAAACCGCCGTCATTCGGTACGAAAGCCGAGTTTCCCGAAAGTATCACCGAAAGCTCCGTTTCATTTTCTTCGCTGAGTTCCCAGTCATCGAATTCCCATACCCCCGATGAACCGCAAATCTGAACATAGACACCCGAGCCGCCGCTTCTTTCAAAGAACGGATTCGGGCATAAAAAGCTTATCTCCGCATAGTTAGTCCCGTCCGTGCTTTCCGCCGAAATACCCTCAGCATAACAGCCAATGCCAACGCTTTTTTCTCCGTCCGAAAACGTCAGCTTTCCCATTCCCGAAAAGCCGAATATCTCCGATATGACCGTATGCGAATTCCCGATATCACCGCATATCACAGCGCGAAGCTTTATCTTCCTTACCCCTCTCCGCTCGGAAATGACACTTCCGCCGACCGTGCCGTTTTCCTCAACTTCAATGCTCCTCTCGGGGAAAATCCCGCTCACCGAAACCGCACGGATAAGCCCCCTCGAAAGATCAAAGCTCTCCCCCGAAGCCGCCGTGTAAACTATCCTCATTCCGCCGCCCCCTTTTCAAGTATGTATTCAGCCGCCAGCACGAATGAAACAATGCTCATTCCGTTCTCCGCACAGCTTTCCATTGAAGGACGCTCAGACGGCGCAAGCCTTACAACACGGTACGTTCCCCCAACTATGTCCCCAATACCGCAAATGTCACCGCAAAACTTCTCCGCCGCAGAAAAAAGCATACTCGGAACTTCACCTTTCAGCTTCACCCTCACTTCCATTTCACGAAGCTCACCACCGTCAAGAAAAGCCGCCTTAAGCTTGTCCGAAACGGGATAAAACGCAGTTCCGCCCGATGCCGAAAGCCGCACCGACGGCTCTTTTCCGCACTTTTCACCTATCCTGCAAACGATCTCCTCCGCAATGCTCCTCATATACCTATCTCCTCCAATGTCACCTCAATGTGATGCGGAGAATTTCTCCCGTAAAGCACACTCACACCGCTCACCGAAAAGCTTTTTCCCGAAAAAACGACCCTCTGCCCGATGCGGAATCCCACACCCAACGGCAAGCTGTTTCCGCAGTCATAAAACAGCTTTGCGTCCCCCGATGCCTTGTCGTTGAACCCTTTTACACCGTCACGGTTCATCTTCGCCGCATAATCGATGCGTATAAAGCTGAGCTCCGTCGGTTCAGCCTGCTCCGCCGCAAAAAATCCGCCGCTTTTACCCTCGTAAAGCTTCGCCCTGTGAATAAGCAGATATCTCGGAATCCTCCTCATTTTTATTTCACCCCAATTCTTCTCGATAAAAATCCTGCCGCTTCAAGATACCCCAAAGCCGCCTTTGAAAAACCGCTCTGCGATGAAGCCTTAGCCGCCGAAGTCGTCCCATAGCTGTATGAAAAGCTCCCGATAGTCACCGAAACGGGCTCACCCGAACTGTCCTCAACACTTCCCCCATTTTCAAGAACATAGTCCGCCTGCGCAAAGACCGCCTTTTCAAGCATATCCTTTTCAAATGCTGAAAAGCTCTCCAAACCTCGCTTCTCCGCAGCGAACCCAGTCATAAGACCGACCGCTTCTTCCGCTTTTTCTATGAGCTTCAAAGCTTCATCTTCGCCTATCTCCGTCTGCCGCTCCTTATATTTTTTTACGTCAGCATAAGCCGTATGGATCACCTCCTTTCGTACAAAATTCCGCCTTTATCAAGCCTCAGTTCTCTTTACATAAACCGTTTCAGGCTTAGAAATATGAACAGCGTAAACCTTTCTGCCCTGAACAGCCGCCGCACCGATGTGAACACCGTCCGCTATCGGATTTACCGCAACCGGAACTGCCCATTCGCACACACGATGACACCAGTTCGGGTGACCGCAGATAAATTCGGTAGTCGTCTTTTTGCCTGCCACAGCCTTTGTATCCTCAAACATAAGATTGTTCGATTCAAATACGTTGAAGCCTGCGATCCTGCCAACACAGCCTGCCTTTACAAGCTCCTGCGAAAGATCACCGCTGCGAATGAACTTCTCGTCCTGCATAATGACCTCCATAAATTCGGGCGAAGCGATGAGCCAGCGGTTCGCCGCAGGAACACCCTTTCTCGAAAGATATGTTCTCGCCTTTGCAACTGTGCTGTAAGCGTTTGAGCTTGTGCAGGCTGCCTTGACATCGCATACCTTTACACCCTCGGTAGTTTCAAGTGCCTTGACAGACTTTCTGTCCATCGAAAGTCCGAGCGTGTAGCCTGCCGATGCAAGTCGCTCCGCAACAACATCATCGGGGAGAGCCGCCGCATCGTAACCGTCAATAAGCTCGTTCACAGCCTCATCGTTCGACATGAGCAGAGTGTGATAGCTTGTCGCTCCCGAAGAAAGCGCCGCACCGTTCGCCTTGTCGTAAGCCTTCACCTCGACCTCAGTGTCACGAACAGGGATTATCACCGCACCGCCAACACCGTTGCCCTCGTGAACCGTGTTGAAAATGTAGTTGTCCTGCGTAACGAGCGTAGCACGAAGCTTCGCATCAACAAGCTGTGAATAACGATTTGTAATAAGTTCTGCCATAATTTTTTCCTCCGTAAATTTAAAAAATAATGTTTGTTTATATCCTTATCTGCAATCGGGATTAGCCGCAAAAAACGCCTCTTCCACTCCCGAAAGCACCGAACTCTGTACACCCTCAATGTGTACACCTGTGGTAATGCCGCTGCGTTCCTCACGCATAGGCTTGAAAAACGGGAACTTCTCCAGAACTTCCGCAATTGCCGCCTTTCTGTCCGACTTCCCCATAGCCGAAGCCGCCGCAATAACAACATCGCAGTTCTCCTCGGGAACGCCGCTCTGTATGCAGAAAAGCTTGTCCTCCAACGCCTGCTCACGCTCGCTCGGAACGTCCCCATTCGGAATATTTTCCCCATTCAAAACCGTTTCGGACGAAGCACTTTCCTCCGCATTTTCGGGAACATTCCCCTCTGTCTTTTCAAGATCGTTTTCTTCCATTTTTAATTGCCCCTTTCCTCTTTTATAATGCGCTCATACTCTTTCACTGCGTCCTCGTAACTGCATCTCTGCAGTTCCATTATCGCCGTCACCCTCGACTTTAAACCGCTCTGTACAAGCTTCACGCTGTTCTCGATGAGCGTGTTCTCGTCCGTGATGATGCCGTCCTGCCAAAGCACCTGCACCGCCGTGTCAGCCTTGTCAAACTCCCCAAGATATACCCCAAGTGATATGATTTCACACACAAGCTCCGCTATCGCACCGCCGAGCGCACTCTGCTGAACACGAACAGTTTCCGCCGTCCTGCTG
This sequence comes from uncultured Ruminococcus sp., assembly GCA_937926145.1. Lineage (GTDB taxonomy): Bacteria > Bacillota > Clostridia > Oscillospirales > Ruminococcaceae > UMGS363. Next base: position 4,769 of record CALANW010000147.1, read on the forward strand.
TCACGGGAGATTATCTCCGTCGCAGTTTTTACCCCCTCATTCGCATCAAAGGAGAACGTCCCCGACGATAACCCCGTCTGAAAACAGAGTATGTTCAACAGCGCATTTATCGCCTTGATATGCTCGTCCACACGAAGCTCCACCGTGTTGTCGGTAATTTTCAGTTCACTCTCCTCATCGCATTTGAGCGCAACATAAGCCTCATCATCAGCATCAAAATACTGCCGCTGTTCGCCCGTCGCAATGTCCACCACCGTCTGAACACAACTGCTCGGTACGATTATCCTCTTCTTGCCGAGAATGAATTCCCTCGCAAAGCTGTCAAAAGCCACATCAAGCGCCCGAAGCGTGTCTGCCGCATTTGCAAATACAGAGATGCCGAGCGGAATCTCGGGGTAAAAATTATTCGCCCCAAATACCCTGAACATCGAGAATAACTTCCCGTCAACGCCGTCATATTCCACCCTCGCTTTAAGCTCGGGATAAACCTCCGAAAGCGAACATTCCGCCGAAGCCTCGTATGCCGCCCCGTCCTTTGCGCAGAAAAGCCTGTGCTCCGAAACAGCCATACCATTTTCATTTCCACGCTTTTCAAGCAAAGTGTAGCGCGAACCGCTTCTCACCAGCGAACTGCGGAAGCAAGCCGCCGTCACTCCATTATCGTCCCATTCGAGCGGAACGAAACTGCTTCCGATAACAACGTCAATGCCTATCTTCCCCGAGTTTATGTACGGGCGAAATACACAGCCTCCCATTGCAAATGCATAAGGCAAACGCTCCGTAAGCTTCGCCCAGAAACCGCTCTCCTCAAGCACTTTCCCAACATACTCGCCGACTTTTTCGTCAGCGAATACAAGGCTCGGCTTCTCAGCCATTACCCCCGATGCAAAACGGTCGCAAAGCACCTTTGCCGTCCCGAGCATATTCATTCGCCGTGTTCCGCCTCGGTATAAGCCCGACTTTTTTACCGTCTTCCATTCGGGCTCACCGCTGTAAATGCGCCGCCAGCTCTCCGCCGAAGCATAGTAACGCCGAAGCTCCGCATTTCCGCCCTTGTGAAAAACCTTGCTCACATCTTCCGATCCATTCATCAAATCCCCCCATTGTCAATAATACTTTTCATAAGCGTCTCCGTCGAGTATTCCTGCGCGTCAAGACTGTCAATGTTGACACTCCCGTTGTCAAGACGGATACCGCTCCCCTCCTCCGACCATACCGCCTCGGAGAAAGCTTCGATCGTGTGAACGCAGGAGTGCATCACAGCGTATCGCCCCGTCCCCATTAATCCGCAGTAAAAACGGATACGGTCGGTTATCCTGCCCTTTTTCGCATTCCGCACCGCTATCGGCAGATGCCTATGCGCACATTCCCTTGCGATCCCTCGGATAAGTACCTGCTCCGCACTGTCGCAGAAAAGCTCCGTTATCCGATACTTTTGCAAAGCCTTTTCAAGAAAATCACATACGCACTTTTCAAGCTCATTAGGCGTAAGCTCCGACTTCGAGTACCATTCGCCGAGCGTCACGACCCTCCCCAAGCCTTTCGTTATACCCGTCAGATTGAGCGCGTGTGCCGACCCGTTCCCCCCGAAATCAAGTCCTGCCACACAGTACATAATGTCGCTCGGCTCTTCATCGATGATGAACCTCTCGGGCGAATCCGCAAAGCTGCGGTATATAACTCCCTGCGAAGCACGCCATAACCCAAGGATAAATCGGTCGTAGTAAACCGTTCCCGAGTATTCACGCTTTAAGTTTTCCACAAAGCTTTCCGTCAGAAACTTGTTGTCGTCAATGGTAAATCGCATACTGAAAATGTCAGCGTCACTCTCCAAAAATTTGTGAAACCAGTGCGACGGCGAATCAGGATTGCACGTCCCGTCAAAGCAGGCGTTAGGCTTGTCCAAACGCGATTTCAACATCTGGAATACGGGTTCTGCCCAAGTCGTTATCTCGTCACCGTAACAGTAAGCCGCACCAGCACCCTGGAGCTTCGATACCTGCCCCACCTTGTCAGCACCTATCGCATAACATTCACGCCCGAATAAAGTTATCTTCCCCGAAGCGGATAAATTTCCGACTAAACTATTGCCCCAGATATTCCGCATCGGCTCAATAATGTTTCGTTCAAGCGTCCCCTGCGTGTTGCCTATAAGAAGTATCAGCCCCTCGGGCGCGCGGCGTATCCGATACGGTATGCGGTAGTAGTCAAGATACGTCTTTCCCGATCTCGTCGCCCCGTAGGAAATGTTCCAGCGGTGGAATTCGCCGACCGTGTGTTTCCATACATAACGCTGCTTTTCCGTAAAAATAACGCTAACCTCCCCTCATCGTCTTGTCGAGCGTTTCAAGCACCTCGTCCAGACGGCGTATCGTGTCTTTTTCGCCGTCCCCGTCCTCGCTCCAAGCCTTGAAATTCCCCTCGAGAAAATACTTCGCCCCCGAGGACTGCCCCTTGTCGAACAGCCTCTCCTCCGCATAATTTTCTATGCGAAGCAAAGCCGAACGTATCGCATTTTCCGCAAAAGGCTTGCCGCGATAGGACAAAAGCTCCTCCCTCGACCCGAACCCAAGCGCAATAGCCAACCCCGAAACTGTCAGCGGAACTTCCTGCACAGCGTAAACGGGCGCACCGTTCTTGTCAAACATCGGCGCACACTCATCATCGACCGCCTGCACAGGCTCACACGAGCGAAAATAACGCTCTATCTTCACATTAATCTCCTCCGCATTTCGGAATATCGGATAACTTTTGCTCTTCATTTTCTTCTCACCCCCTTTCCGTGACTAAATCATAGCACAAACCCATACTAACATACAATCACATCTTTTTATTGCATTTTGCACAAGAACAGACCCCTTTTTTCCCTTAAAAAACGACTTTTTTGTCCAATTGCAACAAAAACGCCTAAAATCACCCCTTTTTGCCGCAGTGTAACATAATTTATTAATATTATATTTATATATTCTTAATTAATTTTACTTTGCTAAATGCTATAATATGATATGTATAATTTGTGTGTACTTATGAGCGAAAAAGGAATATCACTTTCGTAAAAAATATTGGGGAATGAGTGTAAAAATATGAATCTTATGCACCTGAAATATCTGGTAGAAGTCGAAAAAACGGGCTCTATCACAAAAGCCGCCTCCAACCTTTTTATGGGGCAGCCGAACCTCAGCAAAGCAATAAAGGAGGTCGAAACGGAATTCGGTTCTCCCATTTTCAAGCGTATCTCAAAGGGCGTAGAACCCACCGAAAAGGGTATGGCTTTCCTCGAGTGTGCGAAAACTATCATCTCACAGCTTGAAAAAATGGAAACTATCCTCAAACCCGAGGACTCCGAGCTTACGACCTTTAAAATAGCTATCCCCCGAGCATCGTATATCGCACACGCCTTTTCAAATTTCATAAATTCGCTCGACCGCAGTGAAAAGCTCGCAATGAATTTCCGCGAAACGAACGCTATCAGCGCCCTCAACGGTCTTGCCGACGGCGAGTATTCCTATGCCGTTATCCGATTCAGGGAAGAATTCGAGGACTTTTTCCTCTCACTTCTCCGCGATAAAGACCTCTACTATGAGGAAATATGGAATTTCCCGTATGTCGCTCTCCTCGCCGAAAAGGACGAACTTGCAAAAGCTGAAAACTTCAGCACTGCCGACCTCAACGGCTATATCGAAATAGTTCAGGGCGACTCCACCGTCCCCTACCTCTCGTCCAGCTACCTCAAAAAGAATAACGAAGCCGAGCATAGCCGTATCTTCGTGTACGACCGCGGAAGCCAGTTCGACCTGCTCGATAACGTCCCACGTTCGTATATGTGGGTGTCACCGTTCACCGACAGCCAGCTCCACCATTTCCGCCTTGTCCAGCGATGCTGCTCGGACGACCATTCAAGGGGCAAAGATCTCCTCGTTATGCCGAAGCACTATAAGCAGACCGACCTCGATAAAGCCTTTCTCGAAGAAGTCAAACGCGTCCGTGATTCGCTCAAAGAATTGTATTGATAAAACTGCACAGGCGTGTTTTTTGCAAAATTTAATATCACCACATCTTACCGTAGAGGACGGGTTTCCCGTCCCGCAGTCACCGATGCTGTTTTTAAAACAAAGCAGTGACCGTTCCCTGCAATTTCCAGAAAAACAATTACTTGCCGCAGCACCGCAGCTTTACCCCTTAAAAATATAAAACCCAAACGGCTGCCGAGCATAAAAAATCGGCAGCCGTTTAAAATAAGATCAGCAATAATCGGAGGAACTATGTTAAAATTCATCGAAAATATAGACAGCAAATTCACCGTAAGAAAAAAAGGCTTCATCGCCCTCGGCGCAGTCATCATCGCCGCCCTGCTCACAGCCGCAGGATTCGCCTACCCAATGGAAGTGTTCTCACTCCTTGTCGATTCCACCGCAGGCAGCTATGTTGCCCTCACACTTATCTCTGTAATTTTGAACTGTGCATTCGGCTGGCTGTTCAGCCTTGTAACACGACAGAATATCTCCGCACTCCTCACCCTTATCAGCAATGCAGTATTCCAGATAGGAATGTTCTTTCTTTTCGCAGCATTCCGTTACAGTATGCCTTACCTCTGGATAATTACCGCAGCCGTGCATATCCTCGTGACCGTCCTGCTGTTCCTCATCTCAAAACCGAACCCCGAGCCAAACGTAAAAAGAGTAAAGGAAAAGCCGCCCGTCAGCACCAAAGTCAAGGTAATAACAGCAGTGATCTACGCACTCGCCTCCGATGCCCTCTATATAACCCTTGCAGTGGTATGGCTGAAACTATTGATCAATGCGTAATGTTAAATTCGGAATGCGGAATTCGGAATTATTTCGCACTGAAAATTGCTGTAAAAACCGTATAGAACGTAGCACCCGTCTTGAATCGCATCAGCAATTTTGGGCATATAAATATTAATGTTTTTACAAACAAAAAAGCCCTGTTTTCTTTGGATAAAACCATTGAAAACAGGGTTATTCGTTTATTGTGTAAATACATCAAAGCGCAGGACGAGTGAACCGTCCTCTAATACTAATCTCTAATGAATGTGTAGACAAAAAATCGGCGCAAAACCCATATATGCGAGCTTTGCTTGATTTTTCGTATAGAATCCGCCTAAGGAATTCAGGTGTTTCATGACCAAGATCAGGAGCAAATATAATTCCGCATTCCGAATTCCGAATTTAATCATTGCGCATTAAATTTAGTGATCTTCACCACAACCGCCTGAAAACCGTTGTCCTCAAATCGGTTGAGGAACGAGGTCTTCATATATGCCGTGATGTCCTTTTTTCCGTTCGGGTCCATAAAGTAGTAGCAGTTCGTGTCATATCCGCACAGAACGAGCGTGTGCGAGTTGCCATACCAAGTGTATTTCTCCGCCGTACCGTCTATGTACCACTCGGACGGCTTGCGGTAATTGAGCGGCTTCATATCGATCGTCGCCCATACTATTATAGGAACACCCTCATCAAGCAGCTTTTCTATATCCGCCGAGTTAAGGTCTTCTTCAAGCGCCATAGCACGGTATTCCACAGAGGACGGTGCTTTTTCATCAAAAAAGCGGTTCATCGACTCGGCAAGCACCTCGCTTGTGCAGCCATAACCCCACTTGTAAGGATCTCCCGCAAAAACTTTTCTCGGGTCAGGTCCGTGCGACTGCTTGTGCTTGTCATAGTAAAAATTATCGTCCCAGCCGAGGTAATTATCGGTAAAATCAAGCTTGTCCGTTTCAAATCCAAGCATCTGCAAAACCGCCGCCGCGCAGGACGGCTCACAGCCAACGGGCAGTTCGGGGTATTGATCTATCAGCGGCACATCGATCGATACCTTCCCCAAAAGTGCGGACGGCTTATCATAATTCTCACCAAGCACCTCCACAGTGAAACCGCCGTAAAGCGCGTGAGGGTCAGCACCGAGAAGCGTGTACTTGTCATTCTCGGCGATGCGTTCGCTGAATTTTTCATTTGTGATAAAATAATCCGCGCAGACCGCAGCCGCCGCAAGTCCGACCGTCAGCGCAGCAATAATAGCCTTGTACCGCATTTTCCCGTCCTTTCAAAAAACTTTAACATATTATATCATATTTCCGCTCAGATTTCAAGACTTGGCAATATGCCGAATATTTTCCCGACCCTTGACAAACGAACAAGCCTTGGTGTATAATATTTCTACTGGAGGCTGAACGGAATGAATACGGAAGAAATTTTACTGCAAATACTTGAAGAACAGAAAAAAACTCGCGCAGACATAAATGATATACGCACGGATATCAACGAAATGCGCACGGATATCAATGGTATCCACTCGGAAATCAATGAAATGCGTTCCGAAATCAACGAAATGCGTTCCGAAATCAACGAAATGCGTTCCGATATGAACGATATGCGTTCTGATATTACGGAACTGCAAAACAATCAGCGTGAAATGCTTGACAGGCAGGATAAGTTTGATGCAAGAATGACCGGATTTGAAAGCAGGCAGGATAAGTTTGATAAAAAGCTGGATAATATTGAAGCGAAACAGGATACCCTCGAAAAAGATGTCAAGAGCATCAAGATCACCCTTGAAAATGAGGTTTCACCCGCTATCAGAACACTTACTGAAATGCAGGTACAGAATTCGGGCCGTCTTGTTGTTATCGAAAATGATGTCCGTGACCTCAAGGATAACTTTGCTATAAATGAAGTCCTCTTCGGACTTGAAAAGATGAAATCACACGGTTAAAATACGATAAGACTTATTCCTATGAATAGGTCTTATTTTTTACAAATGCCTTGATTTGGGAGGAACACAATGAAAAAGCTTCTCTTTGCGATACTTGCGTCTGTCCTTTTATTATCCGCCTGCGGAAAAATGAAAACCACAGATGACCTTATCAAAAAAGCACGAAAAGAAATCCCTATCTCCGATGCCGAAAATACCGATATAAGCTTTGCAGGAAAATGCCAAAACGACAGCTATTCCCTGCTCTGGTTCATCTCTGGGAACGAATATCAATTGCACTATTATCTTCCTATGGAATGCCTTGAAGCCAACGACGGCTACGAATTCAAGCAAACTTTCAAGCCTATCGACTGCGGAAAAGATATCGCCGCACTCCAGTGGCACGGCTATGCTTTTATCATCAATAATCAGAACTGCAAAACGCTGAAGATCACCGATTCGGGCGGCGTTCACAATATTGAGGTAAACGAATATCCTTTTGTATGGTATAATGAAGAAATCCCGAGCGAGTATCTTTTTCTCGATGAAAACAACAACGATATAACATAAACGGAGCGTGAAAATATGAGCGAAAATGTGACAAACAAAGTTGGACTTGTACTTGAGGGCGGAACATTCCGCGGCGTTTATTCGGCAGGCGTTATGGACGCTTTCCTTGAAAACGGCATTGAATTTCCATATATTATCGGGGTTTCGGCAGGCATATCGAACGGCGTTTCCTATGTTTCAAAGCAGTTCGCACGAAACCGCGAAATTATGGATAAATACCGCAGCGACAAACGCTATATCGGCGCAAGAAATTTCCGCGTATGCAAAAGCTGTTTCGGACTTGACTTTGTTTTCGGCGAAATTCCGAATAAACTCATCCCGTTTGATTATGATACTTTTTATAAATACAAAGGCGAACTCAAAGTAGGCGTTACCAACGCCGCTACGGGAAAATTCGAATGCAAAAACGGACTGGAAAACGGTACGGACTTCAAATATCTCCGCGCGTCCTGCTCTATTCCGGGACTTTTCCCTCCTGCCGAGCTTGACGGAAATTTCTACTATGACGGCGGACTTTCCTGCCCGATACCGATAAAGCCTGCAATAAAAGACGGCTGCACAAAAAACGTCATTATCCTCACACAGCCAGAAGGTTTCGTCAAAAAATGCGGCAAGGGCAACATCATAATGAGCCAGCTTATCCGCAAAAAATTTCCCGAGATCGAAATGCTTCTGCTCGACCGTCACAGAATATACAACCGTCAGACGGAATTCTGCAGAGAGCTTGAACGCCGCGGAAAAGCGCTTATTTTCCGCCCGAAAATAAAGCTCGACAGCCTTGAAAAAAGCACGGAAAAGCTTCGCGAAACGTGGCAGATGGGCTATGACGACGGCACTGCAAGAATTGAAGAAGTCAAAGCTTTTATCGGCACACAGTACGATATGTACAATTGAGCAAGTATATTTTTTATTGCCTTGGAAATAATACTAAACACCAATAAAATACAGGAAAAAATCTGCGCCAAAATCACATATAAACCTGTTAAAACAGCTACAAGATTGTTGGCTTGATTTTTTCCAAATTTTAAATGGTGTTTAGTATAATAATCCCGAGGTGATAAAAATGGAAAAAGGACTTGACAAACTTTTGTCGGAGAGCAGCTCAGCGAAAATTTTTTACGGCTCGCTGCCCGATTATGTCCGCGGTGCGATAATGAAAAACGTTGACAAAATAACAGATGAGGAAACTCTCCGCCGCGAAGCCGAAAAAATTATGCACGAGTTTAATTAAATTCGGAATTAGGAATTCGTAATGCGCAATTATTTATGCACCGAGAACTACCGTAAAATCATACGGGCGGATTCTATATCCGCCCGTTGAAAACCCACAATTATGGCAATATCTCTGTTGGAAGCGGTTTTTCCGTACCGCGCCGCCAAACGTCATTAAACAAACAAGCGCCCTTGATTTTATCTGAAAAAGATAGGATCAAAGGCGCTTTGTTATACGATAAACAATACAAAATATGCAACGAAAATCACTTCGCGATTCGGGTCAGAAGCCCGCCTTAAGAAATTCAGGTGTTAGCAACCAATTTGCGGAACTAAAATAATTCCGCATTCCGAATTCCTAATTTCTCTTGATTCCCTGCTTTTTCCACTCGTCCGTGAGCCATTTCGGGAGTTCCTTTTCTTTTGAATAGTAGCCGAGCTTCGACGGGCGAAGTTTATGATCTTTGAGCCAGATCTGATACTGCTCCTCTATCCAGTCGAGCATTTGGTGATAACCGTCATTGCTCTGCTCGAAAATTTTCCCATCGACCATTTCCGAAAGGTCATAGCATTTCACGCCGTACCAAACATCGACTTTTATCTCGTCTTTCGGCACGATGTGAAAATTGAAATCGTCGAAATTCATTCCGCGCTTTGAGCCGCTGTAATGACCGCCCATTTGAAAATACTCATACTCGGGGATTTTTATCGAATAGTTATTTTCCGTCACTTTTCTTCCTCCTTATCTGCTTTTTTGTAAGATAAAAGCTGTCATCGATCATTCGCTTTACTTCGTCATCGGGTACGTCCAAACCTAAAATGACCGAGTTCCAGTGCGTTTTATTCATGTGATAAGCGGGAGTTACGCCCTCATACACCGAGCGCAGAAAATCTGCATTCATCGGCTCACATTTGAGGTTGACGATATGCTTTTCGCCGAGCTGCATTATCAGTCCGAACCATTTTCCGCTGTCCGAGTGGCGAAGCACGACCGTTTCACTGTCATTTTCAAACGGCGAATCAGCCGCCGCGCCCGAAAGCGTGAGTGCATACTCGATAACTTCCGACTTTGTCATAATATCACCTTTTTAGATGAAAAAATATAGGCAAAACCGCGCGAAACCTTAACTTTCCGTGTGGTTTTGCCTATAATATTATAACATAGGAGGACTTTTTTTTCAAGTGTTTTCTTTGAAGCGCGATTCATGCGAGATAAAGACGGCGTGGGATATCGAGGGTATGCTTTCACCCTGCTGCGAGGCGGTCGTTGACATAAGCGCGCCCGTTGCGCAGAAGAGAATGTTTTTCAGTGTACCGTTTTTCACCTTGTCGAGGAAATAGCCGCAAAGCACCGATGCTGAGCAGCCGCAGCCCGAGCCGCCTGCGTGAACGTCCTGATTTTCGCGGTCGAACATCATCAATCCGCAGTCTTTATGCTGCTTGCTGATATCGATGTTTTCTTTTTGGAGAAGTTCGATCAAAAGCTCACTGCCGACAAGTCCGAGGTCGCCCGTGATGATAGCGTCAAAGTCGCCCGGCTGCATCGCGGTATCGTCAAGGAACTGCTTGATAACATACGCCGCCGCAGGAGCCATTGCCGCGCCCATATTGTTCGCATCTGTCACGCCGAGGTCAACGATCTTTCCGATAGTGACCGCGCGGATAAACGGTGCTGACGCTTTTTCCGAAACGATTACCGCGCCAGAAGCCGTGCAAGTCCACTGAGCAGTCGGTGTTCGCACTCCGCCGTAGGAAAGAGGAAAACGGAACTGGCGCTCTGCCGAGCAGAAGTGTGAAGAAGTTACCGCCGCGACCTTTCCGCCGATGCCGCTGTCGGTCATAAGTGAGGACAGAACAAGCCCCTCCGACATTGTGGAGCAAGCGCCGTAGATACCGAGAAGCGGTATCTCAAAATCACGCAGACCGTAAGTCGAACCGATACACTGGTTAAGCAGGTCGCCTGCAAACATATAGTCAATATCGTGAGTGGACAGACCGCCCTTTTTTATCGCGAGGGCAAGCGCGTGCTTCACAAGCTCACTTTCGCCCTTTTCCCAAGTTGACTGACCGAGATAACCGTCCTCCACGCACTCATCGAAGTAAGAACCGAGCGGACCTTCCGATTCCATTTTTCCAACGATCGAAGCATAGCTGTAAATGGACGGCGAGGATTCCATAATAAAAGTATTCCGTGAAATTTTTTTAGCCATAATGACCTCCGAAAGAATTTATTCGGGATTATTATGAGAAAAAACGGGGAATTTATTCATTATCACATGAAGTCGGGATTTAAGAGCAAAACATAAAAAATCGGGCGGATAAAATCCGCCCTACAGAACTCTAAGTCAAGAGTTTTTTTGTAATTTTCTCAAATAATTTTTCAAAGGAGAAATTTTACCCTGAACATTAATCGTTTTTTTTAATAAATACATATAAAAACCGCCTCCGTTGTGAAAAACGGAGGCGGTCAATATTAGCTTTTATGCTGCTAACGGATAATTTACCGGTAAATTATTTACTGGTAAATTATTTACCATAGTATGCAAGTCTAAGGAGTTCCTTAAGCTCGTCAATTCTTGGAAGTCTTGGGTTAGCAGTTGTGCACTGGTCATCGAATGCCTTGTATGCGAGCATTTCAATTGCATTGTCGTATACCTTAGGATCGATGTAGGATCTGCTGTCGGTCTTGCCTGCTTCGGAAATGGAGAGAGGAATGTTAACTTCCTTCATGAGCTTTCTTACAGCGTCAGCAAGTGCCTTTACGCCCTGCTCAACTGTTGCGTTCTGAGGAACGAAGCCCATGAGCTTAGCGATCTCAGCATAACGCTCAGGAGCGATATAGTGATCGTACTTAGGCCATGCAGCGAACTTTGTAGGTGTCTGCTGACCGTTGTATTCGATAACGTGTGGGAGGAGGTATGCATTAGCAAGTCCGTGAGGAATGTGGAACTCACCGCCGAGCTTATGAGCGAGGGAGTGGTTTACACCGAGGAATGCGTTTGTGAACGCCATACCTGCGATACAAGAAGCATTGTGCATCTTCTCTCTTGCAAGCTTATCAGCTGTCTTGTAAGAATCAGGGAGATACTCAAATACGAGCTTGATAGCGTGGAGTGCGAGAGCGTCTGTATAGTCTGTTGCAAGAACAGAAACGTAAGCTTCGATAGCGTGTGTGAGAACGTCAAGTCCTGTGAATGCTGTGGAAGCCTTAGGAACTGTGTAAACGAACTCAGGGTCAACGATAGCGATATCAGGAGTGAGCTCGTAGTCAGCGAGAGGATACTTCATGTTCTTGGACTTATCGGAAATTACTGCGAAGGAAGTAACTTCAGAACCAGTACCGGAAGTTGTAGGTACGCAGACAAGCTTAGCCTTCTTACCCATCTTCGGGAACTTGTAAACTCTCTTACGGATATCCATGAACTTCTGAGCCATGCCGATGAAGTCAGCATCCGGGTTCTCATAGAAGAGCCACATTGCCTTTGCAGCGTCCATTGCAGAACCACCGCCGATAGCAACGATGCAGTCAGGCTGGAAGGAGTTCATAACGCCTGTACCCTTACGAACTGTTGTAAGGTCAGGATCAGGCTCAACTTCGCTGAAGATCTCGATAACAGGGTGATTTTCGTTCTTATTGAGCTGATATGTGAGTCTGTCAACATAGCCGAACTGAACCATTCCTGGGTCAGCTACGATCATAACTCTGTGGATCTCAGGCATCTTAGCGAGGTACTGAACAGCACCCGGTTCGAAGTAGATCTTTTCAGGAACCTTGAACCACTGCATGTTAAGTCTTCTCTTAGCGATCTTCTTAACGTTGATAAGGTTCTTAGCTGTAACGTTCTCGGAAACGGAGTTCTTACCGTAAGAACCGCAGCCGAGTGTAAGGGAAGGAGCCATGGAGTTGTAAACGTCACCGATAGCACCGAAAGATGCAGGAGAGTTAACAACGATACGGCTTGCATTCATGGATTCGCCGTAGAGGTCAGCGAGTTCATCATCAGATGTGTGGATAACAGCTGTATGACCTGCACCGTGCTTGAGCATTTCCTTACAAAGCTCGAAAGCGTGCTCGTGTGTATCAGACTTAACAACTGCGAGTACAGGAGAAAGCTTTTCGAGTGCGAGAGGATACTTGTTAGCGTCTGTGCCGCCGATCTCAACGCAGAGTACCTTTGTTTCCTTAGGAATTGTGATGCCAGCCTTTTCAGCGATCTGCCAAGGATACTGACCAACAACCCAAGGACGTACAGCCATCTTTTCTGTGTCGATAATTGTATCCTGGATCTTCTGAACTTCTTCAGGCTTTGCAAAATAGCAGCCGTGATACTTCATGAAGCCAACAGCTTCATCGTAAATTTCCTGGTCGATGATAGCAGCCTGCTCAGATGCGCAGATCATACCGTTATCGAAGGACTTGGAAAGAATGAGGTCGTTAACAGCCTGCTTAACGTTTGCAGACTTTTCGATATAGCAAGGTGTGTTACCAGGACCAACGCCGAGTGCAGGCTTACCTGCGGAATAAGCAGCCTTAACCATTCCAGGGCCGCCTGTTGCGAGGATAGTTGCAACGTCAGGGTGGTTCATGAGAAGACCTGTTGCTTCGATGGAAGGATATTCGATCCACTGAATGCAGTTTTCGGGAGCGCCTGCCTTGATAGCAGCGTCACGAACGATCTCAGCAGCTCTCTTGGAGCACTGCTGTGCAGATGGATGGAAACCGAAGATGATCGGGTTTCTGGTCTTCATACAGATGATAGACTTGAACATTGTTGTGGAAGTCGGGTTTGTTGTAGGTGTAACACCGCAGACAATTCCGAGAGGTTCAGCAACCTCAACGTAGCTTTCATCGATGTTGTCTTCGATGATGCCGACTGTCTTTTCGTGCTTGATGGAGTGCCAGATGTACTCTGTGGAGAAGATGTTCTTTGTAACCTTATCCTCGTAGATACCTCTGCCTGTTTCTTCGATAGCCATCTTTGCGAGTTCGCTCTGAGCGGAAAGACCTGCAAGAGCCATAGCCTCTGTGATCTTGTCGACCTGAGCCTGATCAAGCTTCATGAATTCTTCAAGAGCTTTCTTTGCGTTAGCAACAAGGCCGTTGATCATTTCAGCGGTTTCAACCTTTGGTGCTTCAGCAGCTGCGGTAGTTTTCTTGTCTGCCATTTTCAAATTTCCTCCCGATTTGATTTTAGGTTTAGCGCATTTCTGCGTTTTTCCCTATATTAAATTAATAATTCTGGGCATTTTCTTCGGGGTCAGAGGATACTTCTTCCCCGACCCATTAATATAATATCACATTGTTAAAGTTTTGTCAATACCGATACATTAATTTTTTTTGGAATTATATGAATTATTTTGTAAATGGGAACGTTTTCTTCCGCATAATTCCAAACAGCTTTTACGTATGCTGCAAAGCGGATATTTTCCCATAAAATAACAGCATTATGCTTTTCTTTTTTCGATGTCTGCTTTGAGCTTTGCAAATACCTCGTCACTGAAATCGTGTTCAAGACGGCAGGCATTTTCGGCTGCCGATCCTTCGTCAACGCCGATGCTGACGAGCCACTCGGTAAGGACGGTATGGCGCTCGTAGATACGTTCCGCCTGCTTTTTGCCGTCCTCGGTGAGGGATATATAGCCGTTCTTGTCAACGGTGATGAAGCCGCCGTTTTTCAGCAGTCCGACCGCTCTTGAAACGCTCGGCTTTGAAAGCTCCATTTCACGTGCAACATCGACCGAACGCACGTCGTTTCTTTTGCTTAAAATAAGTATAGTTTCGAGGTAATCTTCCCCCGACCGTCTTAATCTTGCCATTAAAAAACCTCCCGTTTTTTAATTGATACTTGTCAGTTAATTGTTATGGTGCTTTACGGGCTTTGCCTTGGACTGGTGGAATTTCTGCGCGCTGTAAAGTCCCGTGTAGCCTGAGAGCATATAGCTTATCGCGATAGCTGCTGCGTAGAAAGGCAGTCCGTTCATGCCGAAAAGCTCGCAGCTCAAAATTATCGAAGCGAACGGGCAGTTCGTAACGCCGCAGAAAACTGCGATCAGTCCGACCGCTGCGCCGAATGACGGGTCAAGTCCGATGAGTCCGCCGAAGACGCAGCCGAACGTTGAGCCTATGAAAAAGCTCGGAACGATCTCGCCGCCCTTGAAGCCGCAGCCGAGGGTGAGCGCCGTAAAGAGCATTTTCAGCAGAAACGCCATGGGGTCGGCATCGCCCGTGAACGCGCGCTTTATAACTTCCATACCTGCGCCGTTGTAGTCGGTCGTTCCGAGGAGAACGGTCAGAACGGCAACGATAAGACCGCCTGCCGCGATGCGGAAATAGGGGTTCTTGATATATTTTGCATATAATTCGCCCGATTTATGTATAACGCTGCAAAAAAGTACGCTTACTGCCGCACACGCCATACCAAGGACGATAACGAGAAGCATCTGCACCGCATTTTCCGCGGAAAGGGTCGGAACTCCGCTGACGATGAAGCTTTCCGCTTCCGCGCCGAGTGCCTTTGCGGTCATTGCCGAGGTCACGCCCGATATCATACACGGAACGAGTGCGGAATACTGCGCCGCCGCAACGATAGTGACTTCGACCGCAAAAACCGCCGAAGCAACAGGCGTTCCGAACAGAGCCGCAAAGCCTGCGCTCATACCGCACATTATCAGTATCGAGCCGTCATGCTCGTCCATTTTGAAGAGCTTTTTCAGCGGCGAAACGAGCGCTCCGCCGATTTGAAGAGCCGCTCCCTCACGTCCTGCCGAACCTCCGAAGAGGTGTGTGATGAATGTTGCGATGAAAATGAGCGGCGCTTGACGGAATTTTACCTCCGACTCCGCTCTTGCGGCGAGGATTATCGTGTTTGTGCCTTTATCATCGGACATTTTCGTGATATTGTAGACGAAAACGAGCAGCAGACCTGCTATCGGCAGGAGAAGCACCATAAAAGGGTGTCCCGTGCGGAATGTTGTCGCGAAACTGAGCGCTTTTCCGAAAAGAGCGCCGACAACGCCCACTGCAAGTCCGACGATAATGGACGGAATGAACCATTTTGCGAATGAGAGCGAAATTCGCCCATAGCTGTTACCCTTTATCCTTTCAATAAGTGTCAGCTTTTCGGTATTTTCAATTTTTTCTTCCATAAAAACTCCAAAACCAAGCATAAAACGTTATTCGGGCGTTTTATGCCGAAATAAAAGAACGCTGAAACAGCTATCATTATGACAACATCAGAAGCAACTCACGGAGGAGCTTGCAGCAGAGTGCTGTCGAGATGCCGCTCGGGTCATACGGCGGCGAAAGCTCGTTCATATCTGCACCGACGATGTTAAGACCTTTCATTTTCATAAGCGCAGCCAAAAGCTCGGTGTAACGCGCGCCGCCTGCTTCGGGTGTACCCGTTCCTGGGAACTCGGACGGGTCGAGAACGTCCATATCTATTGTAAGGTAGACATTTTTGCCCTTTAAATCTGCGACCATACTGTCAATGCCGTCAAGGTTGAACGGATTCATTACCGTATGCTCCTTGGCGAAAGCGAACTCGGTGCGCTCGCCGCTTCTTATGCCGTGCTGATAGATGTGCTTTTCGCCGACGAGCTCGTAGCAGCGGCGCATTACGCAGGCATGGGAATTCTTCACTCCGAGATAATCATCGCGAAGGTCGGCGTGAGCGTCAAACTGGACGATGTAGAGGTCGTCGTACTTTTCCTTGACGGCTCTGACCGCGCCGAGCGTTACAAGGTGTTCGCCGCCGAGCATAAGCGGCATTTTTCCGTCGGTAAGAATTTCTCTCGTCAGTTCCGTTATCTGATCGAGCGCAAGGTCGGACGAGCCTATGCAAAGCTCGATGTCCCCTGCGTCATAGTATGTATAGTCGGTGAGGTCTTTGTCCTGATAGGGCGAATATGTTTCGATGCCGTAGCTTTCCTGACGGATAGCCTTTGCGCCGAAGCGTGTGCCGGGGCGGTAGGAAGTCGTGCTGTCGAACGGTGCGCCGAAAATGACTATCTTCGAGCGGTCATATTCGCCGTCACAAGCGATAAAAGCGTTTCTTTCAGACTGCATTGTTAAGCAGCTCCTTTACATAGTTTGGTATTGCGAATGAACCTTTGTGAAGTTCGGTGTTGTAGTATTTTGTCTTTATGCCGAGGGCGTTCCACTTGTCAGCGTCGAATTCAAGCGGCTTGACCGTTTTTGACGCGAAGCCGAAGAGCCAGTGTCCCGAGGGGTAGGTCGGGATATGCGCCTGATATACACCGCAGATCGGGAAAAGCTCGCGGATACGCTTGTGCGCTCTCTGCATAGCCTTTGCATCGTCTGGGTAATATGGACTTTCGTGCTGATTTACGAGGATACCATTCTCGGTGAGAGCGTCATAGCAGTTGCCGTAAAATTCGCTCGTGAAAAGTCCCTCCCCAGGTCCGAACGGGTCAGTGCTGTCAACGATGATAAGGTCGTATTCATTGTGCTTTCTGCGGACGAAGCGAAGTCCGTCATCGTAGAAAATGTGAACTCTCGGGTCGTCGAGCTTGCAGGCAGTCTGCGGAAGATACTGTTTTGACACTTCAACAACACGCTCGTCAATCTCGACCATATCGATATGTTCGATGCTCTCGTAACGGGTAAGCTCGCGGATAGTTCCGCCGTCACCTGCGCCAATAACGAGAACTTTTTTTATGTTGGGGTTCGATGCCATAGGAACGTGAGTTATCATTTCGTGGTATATGAACTCGTCCTTTTCGGTGAGCATCATAATTCCGTCAAGCGTTAAGAACCTGCCGAATTCGGGCGATTCAAAAACATCGATGCGCTGAAATTCGCTCTGCTCGCTGCAAAGCTGTTTGTCTATTCTTATGGACATTTTAACGTCCTTGGTGTGCATTTCGCTGTACCACAATTCCATCAGGAAGCTCCTTTCTGTAGAAGTTAATAGTTAATAGTTAATAGTTAATAGTTATCAGTTAATAGTTAACAATTAACCGTTAATAGTTTATAGCTGATAATTTATAATGATAGAATTACAATCGGTGTCAAATAAAATAATTATCAGTTGTCAATTTCCAACTGTTAACTATCAATTGCAAACTGTAAACTGTAAACCGTAAACTATTAACTATTAACTGTTAACTGTAAACTACCGAACTACCTTGATCCGTTCCATATTCATATCCTCCGTGCCCGTCATTGAACAGCCGCGCTCTTTGGAGTAACGAATGTAAGCGAGTATCTCCTCAGTGATAAGTTCACCCGGAGCAACGATAGGTATTCCGGGAGGATAGCACATTACGAACTCACCGCTTACCCTGCCTGCGCTCTGCTCTATCGGGAGCGAGACCTGCTCACCGTAGAAAGCCTCCTGCGGAGTGAGAACGACCTGCGGATTTATGTATTCGTGGTCGAGCATTCCCGACTTGTCCTTGGAGAAGCGGCGCTTTATCTCGGCGAGTGCCGCAACAAGGCGCTCTATGTCTTTCCACATATCACCTGCGGAAATGTATGCGAGAATGTTTCCGATGTCGCCGAATTCTATCTGGATATCGTATATATCACGAAGCTTGTCATAAACTTCAATGCCTGCAAGTCCGATGTCACGGGTGTGGACGGAAAGCTTTGTCATATCGAAATCATAGATATCATCGCCGTTTATGAGCGCGTCCGAAAATGCACAGTAGCCGCCTATCTTGCCTATCTCCTGACGGGCGTAATTCGCCGTTTCAACGACCTTGCGGACGATGTTCTTTCCGTCAAGAGCGAGGTTTCTTCGGGAAATATCGAGCGAGGAAAGAAGCAGATACGATGCGCTCGTTGTCTGCGTGATGTTTATTACGGCGCGGACGTGACCCTCGGTGACTTTGGCGTTTTCGCCTACGAGGAGAAAGCTGCTCTGCGTGAGCGAACCGCCAGATTTATGCATTGAAACCGCGGCAAGGTCTGCTCCTGCCGCCATAGCGGAGAGCGGCATACCCTCGCCGAAATAGAAGTGCGTTCCGTGCGCTTCGTCAACGAGTACAGCCATACCGTGTTCGTGCGCGATGCGGACGATACTGCGGAGGTTCGAGCATATTCCATAGTAGGTCGGGTTGTTGACGAGGACGGCTTTTGCATCGGGATTTGCCTTTATTGCGGCTTCGACATCGCGGACGGACATTCCGAGAGGGATACCGAGGCGCTCGTTTACACCGGGGTTTACATATACGGGTATTGCGCCGCTGAGGATAAGCGCATTTATCGCGCTTCGGTGGACGTTTCGCGGCATTATTATCTTATCCCCTGCTTTGCAGACGGAAAGAACCATTGTCTGCACTGCGGAGGTCGTTCCGCCGACCATAAAGAAACAGTGTCTTGCCCCGAAAGCTTCGGCGGCGAGGGTTTCTGCGTCCTTTATGACGGAAACGGGGTGGATAAGGTTGTCGAGCGGCTTCATCGAGTTCACATCGACTTCCATACATGTTTTTCCGAGGAATTCCGTGAGCTGCGGATTGCCCTTTCCGTGCTTGTGACCCGGCACATCGAACGGGACTATCCTTGCATCGCGGTATCGGAGGAGCGCTTCATATATAGGAGCGTTATGCTGATCCATTTTTATCAACACTTCTTTCAAGTTTTCTTTGTTTTTTTGCATATACTGCCGCAGAAATTATCCATACTATTATATTTACTATCGGCACGGCGGCGAAAAGGAACATACACATCAGACCTTCGCCAAGTCCCGCAAACAGTTCGCCCGAGGGCGTGAAAAAGAACTTATACCATATATAATACAGTATCGGTATCCAGCCTGATATGACGCTAAAAATGACGGTTTTCTTATATCGGTCGAGGTACTCTGTTTTGTAGCCTTTGAACGCCGAGCGGCAGAAATATATCAGCAGAGTCGCAGGTACGCCGAACACGATTATGAGGAAAAGGTTATCCTCGGGATAGGCGTTGTGTTCGGGATCTCGCTTGTCATAGTAAATCTCCGCCGTATTGCCGACTTTATACTCATCGGCATAACCGTAGATATCGTCGCGGAACGTTTGCCCTTGCTTTGTAATATATTCAACGCCGTAAGAGCAGTAATTCCGTCTTTCGCCGTTATCATCGGTATAAAAAAAGTTCGGCTCGGTGTTCACGTTGAACACAGTTCCCGTTGTTTTCACGAGGAAAAAATTTTCATAGAGCTGATGAAAAAGGAATATCGCGGCAATCATTGCGAGGGTAAGACCGATATTGAGGAAAATTCGCTTTACGTTTATGTTTTTCATAGCTGTCACCCTTTTCCAAAAGCAAAAGGCGGAAGCGGATATTTTACCACTTCCGCCGCACATTACAGCAACCACTTTATAAATTCGGAACTTAAATTAATTCGGAATTCGGAATTATTTATACTCCGCAAAATTGTATAGAAAGCCGAAATCCCGTAGGGGCGGATTCTATATCCGCCCGTTATACACCCGATTTTTGCAAATTTTCCGTGGGGGACGGGTTTCCCGTCCCGAAAAAGACGCTTTTGCATTGTTTTTTAGCAAATTTTAGCAAGATGATTTAATTCCGAATTCCGAATTCCTAATTCCGAATTAATCAGAACACGTTTTGTCCGCTGAAAATTTCTATCATCTCACGGCGGAGCGCGTCGTTTATTTCAAGTCTGCGCTTCGGCGCAAGCTCGTAGGTATCGGTATTGAAGAGATAGTTCTGGAGGAATATCTCCTTTATCATCATTTTTGTATGGAAAATGTTCGACTGGTAGACGTTGACATCGACAGCGTCGTATTTTTCGAGCGTTTCCCTTGCGATATAGTCCTGAATGGAGGTTATTTTGTGGTCGATGAAGAGCTTTTTGCCCTGCTCATCGCGTGTGAAGCCTCTTACCTTATAGTCGATAGTGATGATATCGGAGTCGAAGCTTCCGATAAGGTAGTTGAGGGATTTCAGCGGAGTGATCTTTCCGCAGGTGGAAACGTCGATATCAACGCGGAACGTTGTAATGGCGTTATCGGGGTGGAATTCGGGATAGGTATGCACGGTGAGATGGCTCTTATCGAGATGACCTGCTATGCTCTCCTTTTCAACGGTGGCTGTCATTGTGTTTCCGAGGTTGCAGGACTCGTCAATTCCTGCATTTTTGCGGTGTTCGTCCGAGATGAGGAGCGTTGCCGAAGCGCCCTGCGGCTCATAATCCTGCTTTGAGATATTCAGCACGGTAGCGCCTATCATCTCCGTTACGTCGCAGAGAATACTTGTAAGTCTTTCGGAATTATACTGCTCGTTGATATAGTTGATGTAGTCCTTCTGCTCTCTCGGGCTTTTGGCGTAGCAGATATCGTAAATATTGAAGCTTAAGGTCTTGGTAAGATTATTAAATCCATAAAGCTTGAGCTTATTCTCCAATCCTATCCTCACGTTCCTTTCAGAAAGGGTGACCCCCGAAAAACGAAGTTCGCCCAAATTAATTCAAGATAAATAATACGACAAAAGCCGCAAAATGTCAATAGATTTCAGCAAATTTCTTTGAAAGCTTTCCGCAAATATTTTTATTCTCCGAAATGCTCCCGATTGCTCGCAAATGCTCCCGTTTTCTCATTTATTAATTTTATGTAAAGGGGAAGACCATTTAGACACGGTATTTCAACGAGTAAATAAACAATGAACTTTTGACACGAATATATTTAATTTGCTATATTTTATCGTAGGGGACGGGTCGCCCGTCCCGTTTTTTGAACGGTATTGGTGACTGCGGGACGGGAAACCCGTCCCCTACAATAATTTATTAATAATTTGATAAAAAACAATTCACTCGTTAAAATGCCGTACCCTTTAGGCAATCTTTATGAAAAAACCGAGTTTTGCGGCTCGGTAACGATAGATATTACTGACTGCTCAAAGTATAAAACGCCCCGCTGAAAAACGGAGCGTTTTGCGATTATGTATCAATTGCCGTCATAGCTTTCCATAAGTTCGACAAGTTCTGTGATCTTCGGCTTATCGACTTTGAGTTTTCTTCCGTCATTGAGGATAGCTGACGAGCCATCTATTCGGTCGATGAAAGCGGTATTGACGCTGATATTTCTGTGACAGTTGTAAAATCTGTCCCCAAGTCCCTCGGTGAATTCCGCAAAGCTTTGGGATATAGGATAGCTTTTCTTTACGGCGTGGACGATACAGCCGCGGAATTTTCCCTCGACATATACTATCTCGGAGGAGAACATCGTTATAGAGGCTTCGTCCGAAACGAAGTTGACGAGCTTATTCGTTTTCAGCTGAAATATAAAGTCATCGAGCGCTTTATTCAGCACGCCCGGTTCGACAGGCTTTGTGATGAAGCGGAAAGCGTTGACTTCAAATGCGTCATAGACTATCTCGCTGTAGCCCGTGACGTAGATTATCGGGCAGCGAACGCCTTTTCCGCGAAGCTTTTTTGCGACCTCGATTCCGTTGAGGATACCCATACTGTAATCGAGGAAGATAAGGTCGTATTTTATTTCGGAGATAAGAAGCTCCAGTCCGTTCGAGAATGTTCTGACGGACATATCTATCTCATTTTCACGAGAATAGTTTATAAGTTCAAGTTCAAGCGTTTTGCGGAAAGCTGCGTCATCGTCGCAGACAGCGATATTGATTTTTTCCATTGTGACCCCACCCGATAGAATTTCAAGTAATAAAAGTTTAAAGTAATTTACATATACACATTTTAGTATATCATTATATCGGGAGGTTTTAATGTATATTTTTTAAATAATCTTTTAAACCTGCGAAAACCTTTTCGACTTAGGTTTCATCAGTGTTTTCCGGCCGGTCAATTTTTAATCCGATCTTATTTATGGTGCGCTCGTCACCGTCGAGAACGGTAACACTGAAGATGCCGTTTTTGACCGTTGCACCGATGGGAGGGATATATCCGAAAAGCTCCAGCGCCCAACCGCCGACGGTATTGCTGTCGTATGAATCGACATCGATGATATTTTCGGGAAGACCGAGTTTTTCGAGCATATCGCTCAGGCTGAGGTCAGCCTTTATCTCGTACATATTCTCGCCCGTTTTGATGATGCTCTGGACTACCTCGTCATTTTCGTCATAAATTTCACCGACAAGCTCCTCGATGATATCTTCCATTGTAACGATGCCGCTCGTTCCGCCGTAGTCGTCCTTAACAACGGCAATGTGTATCTTTGAGCGCTGCATATCAACAAGGAGTTCGGAGATAAGCTTGCTTTCGTGGACATAGAGCGCTTTCTGTATAATGCCCTCTATCGAAGCAGGCTTTTCTTCGCCGTTGTTGAAAAAGAGTGCGAAGAAGTCCTTATCGGTGATAAAGCCGATGATATTATCGATGCTCTTTTCATATACGGGAAGACGGGAATAACGCTCGTTTATGAACATATCGCGAATTTCTTCGATGCTGTCCCCGATGTCAACGGCGCTTATTTTCACACGGGGAATGAGTATTTCCTCGCAGGTGGTATCGTCAAATTCGAGGGCGGAACGAACGAGGGTGCTTTCGTTCTTTTCGAGAACGCCCTCGTCTTCGATCTCATCGATGATATATTTGAGTTCGTCTTCGGTAACGCTCGGGGCGTTTTCCTTTGGCTTGAAAAGCTTCTGCATAAGCTTCTGGAGCTGTAAAAAGAGGAACGAGATAGGTGTAAGTATCCAGCAGATAAAGCTTAAAAGCCCCGATGTTCCGACTGCATAGCTGTCCGCATTCTGCTTCGCCATTGATTTCGGGAGGATCTCACCGAATGTCAGCACGAGGACAGTCATAACGGCGGTCGAAACCGCAACGCCCGATGCGCCCAAAAGGTTCGTGAAGATGACCGTGCCGAGCGAGGAGATGAGAATATTCACGACGTTGTTTCCGACAAGTATAGAGGTTATGGTCTTGTCGAAATTTTCGGCAAGCTTCAGCGTTCTCTGCGCGCTTTTTTTGCCGTTTGCGGCTTCGTGTTTAAGGCGGATCTTGTTGACTGAGGATATCGCAGTTTCCATTGATGAAAAGAGTGCGGAAAATGCAATGAGGACGATTATTGCCGTTATGGCGGCGGGAAGATTATCCAAGGTAATTGTTCCTTTCTTAAATAGTATTATATATGAAAATTTTTCCGATTTTATTAAAAGTAAATATATCACAAACTTCCGAAAAAATCAAGAGTTTTTTACATATTACGGCTTTATTAACATAAAATTATTCTTTAAGCAAGCATTATTTTACATTTATATGATAATATAACTAAGTATGCGATTGCCAAAAATTAATGCGTAATTTATTTAAATTCGGAATTATTTTAATGCGTAATTATTTTGCATCGCTGGAATTTTGCAAAATCACCCGCAAATTGTCAAAACCGGGACGGGAAACCCGTCCCCTACATTATATATTCATTCTGCGCAGCAATTTGCGGAACTAAAAATAATTCCGAATTCCGCATTCCGAATTCCGAATTAATACAGGCGAGTGGGGTTTGACATAATGTTTGAACGTTTTATCCATAAGATCGTCGGGATATTTCCTGAATGTATCCAAAAGCTATACTATAAATATGAATCGGCACTGCTGTACATCTTTTTCGGAGCGCTGACGACGCTCGTTTCAGTTGGAACGCAGTATATTGCTTATGCTGTCGGCTTGGGAACGGCGGCTTCGACCACGGTTTCGTGGATATGCGCGGTGCTGTTCGCTTTTTTCACGAACAAGGTATTCGTTTTCGGCAGCAAGAGCTTTGAAAAGAAGCTCTTTCTGCGTGAGCTTATCTCCTTTATCGGGGCAAGGCTGTTTTCGTTCCTGCTCGAACTTGGATTTATGCTTGTGACGGTCGATGTTCTGAAATGGAACAAATTTATTATGAAGCTGATAGCGCAGGTCTTTGTGCTTGTGCTCAATTATATTTTCAGCAAGTTTTTGATATTCAAAAAGAAAAAGAATGAAAAGGAAGTGGATTGATTGTTTAAGCTTGCAAAAAGATATCTTGGATCTGTAAAGCAGTATGTTATCATCGGACAGACCTCAAAGCTTATCGAAGCTATCTTTGAAGTCATCGTTCCGCTGATAATGGCGGCTATCGTTGACAACGGCATCAAGGGAAATATGGGCAAGGGCTATGTTTACAAAATGGGCGGTGTTCTCATTCTGCTCGGCGTTCTCGGACTTTGCTTTGCGCTGATATGCCAGTATCTTGCGTCAAAGGCATCGCAGAGCGTCGGAACTGTTATGAGAAATGATATGTTCCGTCACATCAACAGCCTTTCGCACGCCGAACTGGACAGGCTCGGAACTCCGTCGCTCATCACAAGGCTGACAAACGACATAAATCAGGTACAGCAGGCAGTTGCGATGTTCATTCGTCTTGTTGTCCGTGCGCCTTTTATCGTTATCGGCTCGGCTATAATGGCAATGAGCATTGACTTGAAGCTTTCGGTGATATTCGTTATCATCATACCGCTTGTTGTGCTTGTGCTTTACATTATAATGTCGCGCTCGATAAAGTATTACAAGGTCATTCAGAAAAAACTCGACCGAATCTCGCTCGTTACCCGTGAGGGACTTTCGGGTGTAAGAGTTATCCGTGCTTTCTCCCGTCAGGATACGGAGCAGAAGCGCTTTGACGAGGCAAATGACGATTATCTTGACATTTCGCTTCGTGTGGGACGGCTTTCCGCACTCCTCAATCCGCTCACCTATGTTATTCTTAACCTTGCCATTGCGGCTATCGTATGGTACGGCGGTGTCGGCGTTGATACCGGTCGGCTCACGCAGGGCGAGGTCATCGCTTTCGTAAACTATATGACGCAGATATCGCTTGCGCTTGTCGTTGTTGCGAACCTTGTTGTTCTTTTCACCAAGGCTGCGGCTTCCTCGGCAAGAATAAACGAGGTTCTCGATATTGAGCCGTCTATAAAGAATGGTTCTGAGCAGAACGGCGCAGGTTCGGATAACGCAGTTGAATTTTCGCACGTTTTCTTCTCCTACAACAACTCGGGCGAATATGCGCTGGAGGACATCGATCTCACAGCCAAAAAGGGCGAAACTATCGGTGTTATCGGCGGTACGGGTTCGGGCAAATCAACGCTCGCTTCGCTTATCCCGAGATTTTACGATATCTCAAAGGGCGAGCTGAAAATAGACGGCACAGAAGCTGCTGATTATGACACAACGGCACTCCGTCAAAAAGTCGGTGTTGTTCCGCAGAAGGCAGTTCTTTTCTCGGGAACGATCGCTGAAAATATGCGCTGGGGCAAGCGTGACGCTACGGACGAAGAGATATGGAAAGCACTTGAAACTGCACAGGCAAAGGAATTCGTTGAAAAGATGCCCGAGGGTCTGAATACCCACATTGCGCAGGGCGGCAAGAATCTTTCGGGCGGTCAGAAGCAGCGTCTTACAATTGCAAGAGCGCTCGTTTCGCAGCCTGACATACTTATTCTTGATGACAGTGCATCGGCGCTCGACTTTGCGACCGATGCGGCTTTGAGAAAGGCAATTGCGCAGAACACAACGGGAATGACGACATTCATCATTTCCCAGCGAGCAAACTCGATAATGCAGGCTGACCAGATCATCGTTCTCGATGACGGCAAGCAGGTCGGACTCGGTACTCACAAGGAGCTTCTCGAAAGCTGCGATGTCTACCGTGAGATCTGCTACTCACAGCTTTCAAAGGAGGAGGCAAACGGCAATGAATAAGAAAAAAGAAAAACAGACCCCCGTTCTCGGAAGAATGCTGAGGTACACAAAGCCGTATCTCCCGTTCCTTATAATCTCGTTCATTTCGGCAATTGTCAGCGTCGGACTTACGCTTTATGCGCCCGTTCTCATCGGTGACGGCGTTGACTTTATCATCGGCAAGGACAATGTTGATTTCGATTCGCTTCTGCCGATAATAATAAAGCTTTGTGCAGTCGTTCTGCTCTCGGGATTCTTCAGCTGGGTAATGACTATCTGCACGAACACTGTTTCCTACCGCACGGTAAACGATCTTCGTACCGAAGTTTATGAAAAGATAAATCTTCTCCCGATAAGCTACATCGACAGCAGCTCCCGAGGAGATCTTATCAGCCGTGTTACCGTTGATATCGAGCAGATATCGGACGGTATGCTCCAAGGCTTCTCGCAGTTTCTGACGGGCATCGTTACCATTATCGGCACTATTATTTTTATGCTTACGATAAATGCAAAGATCGCCCTCATCGTTATCCTTATCACGCCGCTTTCACTTTTCGTTGCGGCATTCATCACGAAAATCTCCCACGATAAATTCCGTGAGCGTTCGAGCGTTCAGGGCGAGCTTTCGGGCTGCATCGAAGAGCTTGTCGGCAACCAGAAGGTCGTCAAGGCTTTCACCTACGAGGACGAAGCGCAGGAAAAATTCGAGGAGATCAACGGTAGGCTCTATGTCTGCGGACTTAAAGCGCAGTTCTACTCCGCACTCACGAACCCCTCAACACGTTTCGTAAACGGATTTGTTTACGCTGCAACGGGCGTTTTCGGTGCGATCTCCGTTCTCAACGGCGGCGCAATGTCGGTCGGACAGATCGCAACATTTTTAAGCTACGCAAACCAGTACACGAAGCCTTTCAACGAAATCACGGGCGTTATCACGGAGCTCCAGTCGGCATTCGCATCGGCAAGACGTGTTTTCGCAGTTCTTGACGAAGAACCCGAGGTTTCCGATGAAAACGGACTTGAGCCCGAGAAGTGCAGCGGCAGCATCGAGATAAAGGACGTTTCGTTCTCCTATGTTCCCGAAGTTCCGCTCATTCAGCATCTTAACCTTTCCGTTAAGCCGGGTCAGAGAATTGCTATCGTTGGACCTACCGGCTGCGGAAAGACAACTCTCATCAACCTGCTTATGAGATTCTACGACGTTAACGAGGGCGAAATTCTCATCGACGGCGTTAATATCAAGGATATGAAGCGAAAGAACCTGCGCAGCCTCTATGGAATGGTTCTTCAGGACACTTGGCTTTTCACGGGAACAGTGCGTGAGAATATCAGCTACGGCAACCCGACCGCTTCGCTCGACGAGGTCGTAAATGCCGCTAAGACCGCCCACGCACACAGCTTCATAAAGCGACTGGAAAACGGCTATGATACGGAGCTTTCCGAGGACGGCGGTTCGCTTTCACAGGGACAGAAACAGCTTCTTTCCATTTCAAGAATAATGCTCGCCGAGCCGTCAATGCTTATCCTTGACGAAGCAACTTCGAGCATCGATACGATGACCGAGCAGCGAATCCAGAAAGCTTTTGCAAAGCTGATGAAAGGCAGAACGAGCTTTATCATTGCTCACAGACTTTCTACGATCAAGGACGCTGATCTTATTCTCGTAATGAAAGACGGAAACATCATCGAACAGGGCAAGCACGACGAACTCATCGAAAAGGGCGGCTTCTACAGTAAGCTTTACTACTCGCAGTTTGAACATTCAAAAGCGTAAATTCAATGCGTAATTTTTGCGGGCAAAAATATGTTTGAGAACCGCGAAGCCAAGCAGCTGATCGAGCTGAGCACAGCTCGTCAGGTGTCCAGAGGGCGGAAGCCCTTTGGTCGCTTCCGCAGAAGCGAAACTCCCTAAACTAACAGCATAATATCAGCCGCAATAGCGAAATCAGTAACAGCTAAAAAAAGGCGCAATTCACATCAAAAAAGGTAAAAACGGATATGAGAAATCAATTCCGTAAACCTAAAAAATGTGAATTGCGCCAATTCTATTTTCCTCAAATAAACTATCCTCTGCAAGCAAATATAAGAACGAAGTGAGTATATTTGCTTGCAGACAAAGTATGAACAGCTATGGGATATGAACGTGAAAACAAGCGAACGTAAGTGAGCAAAGTTTTCACATAACGGAACAACTGACAAGTCACAACCGAAAAACGAAGCATCTATA
The DNA here is from genome assembly GCA_937926145.1 of uncultured Ruminococcus sp. Classification (GTDB taxonomy): domain Bacteria; phylum Bacillota; class Clostridia; order Oscillospirales; family Ruminococcaceae; genus UMGS363. The sequence goes on from CALANW010000147.1 coordinate 33,131, forward strand.
AAGATACTCAACCGTTGCAGATATGAAATTTCTGTATAATGGGAATTGCGCCTTAAAAATCACCATAATTTTGTGGTTTGCCGTCGGGTGGATGTGGAATCCGTTCCTAACAAAATTTGTTGCTTTTGCTTACATATTCACAGTTGCTAATATTACATCGGTTGTGCTGTATCGATGATGTTCAGCCAATTCATACAGCGTTGCAGGTAATATACACTCACTTCGTTCGTATATATTACCTGCAAGGATAGTTTATTGGAGGAAAATAGAATGGCGCAATTCACTTTTTTAGGTTTACGAAATTGATTTCTCATATCCGTTTTTACCTTTTTGATGTGAATTGCGCCTTTTAATTTGATAGTAATTACGCTATTACAGCAAGCTTTTCGCTGTTAGTTTAGAGAGTTTCGCTCTCTGCGGAGAGCGACAATGGGGCGCTGCCCCATATGCACTAACCTAAGCAAATATCAGACATCTG
>CALANW010000148.1 GCA_937926145.1 uncultured Ruminococcus sp.
GAGATCTACACTATCCTCTTCGTCGGCAGCGTCAGATGTGTATAAGAGACAGTCCAATTACTATAACAGAAAAAAGCAGACGAAATCTATCGTCTGCTTTTATCATTAAAAACATTTTAAAAAAGAAAAGAGGTAAAAAATAGGAAAGATTAATTACTATGTTTATTGTACAGCAAAAATATACAAAAATCAATGTTTTATTTATACAGCTTTTATTGTAATAATTTCACATTGCAATAATTTTTGCAGTAAAAATCAGAAAATGAGCCTGAAAGCCGCGTCCGAAGCATCGGACGGCATACGCAGATCTCCGCGCGGTGAGAGCGTTACGCTGCCGACTTTCGGCGCATCGGGCAGGCAGGAGCGCTTGAACTGCTGTGTAAAGAAGCGGCGCATAAAAATTTTGAGCCATTTTTTAATAGTATCATCGTCAAATTTTCCGTTAAAGGCAGCCTGAGCAAGACGGAATATCTTTTCGGGCGAAAATGTGCAGCGCATGAAGTAGTAAAGAAAGAAATCGTGAAGCTCATAAGGTCCGACGATATCCTCGGTCTTCTGCGAAATTTCTCCGTCGGTCGGAGGGAGAAGCTCCGGCGAAACGGGCGTGTCGAGAACGTCGGCGAGGACTGCGGCAAGTTCCCTATCGGCGGTGGTGTTCATTTCATAAGCGGTGAGGTGACGGACGAGCGTCTTGGGGACGGAAGCGTTCACGCCGTACATCGACATATGGTCGCCGTTGTAGGTCGCCCAGCCGAGGGCAAGCTCGGAAAGGTCGCCCGTGCCGATAACGATGCCGTTCTGTTTGTTGGCAATATCCATAAGAACCTGAGTGCGCTCACGAGCCTGACCGTTTTCGTATGTGACATCGTGAACGTCCTCGCTCTGTCCGATATCGGCGAAGTGCTGACGGACAGCGGCGGAAATATTTACCTCGATAAGCGTTGCGCCGTAGGCTTCAGCAAGCTTGCAGGCGTTGCTCTTGGTGCGTTTTGTAGTGCCGAAGCAAGGCATTGTAACGGCTGTGATGCCCTTGCGGTCAAGTCCGAGCATATCAAATGCGTGAACTGTGACGATGAGTGCAAGTGTGCTGTCCAATCCGCCCGAAAGTCCGATAACGGCGTTCTTGCAGCCGATATGGCGAAGTCGGGTCATAAGTCCCGTTGCCTGCATTGTAAGGATATCCTCGCAGCGCGATTCGAGGTCGGTCTTATCGCTCGGAACGAACGGCATAGGATCGTATTTTCTTGTAAGGGTGATGTCACGCTGAACAAGCTCGAACTTCACACGGCTGTAGTCCTGCTTTGCAAACTGCGGGAAAGTGTTCATTCTGCGGCGTTCGCTGTCGATGCGCTGAATGTCTATTTCTGAATAGGTTATTCCCGTGGTGAATTTTTTGCTTTCCGCGATAAGAGTTCCGTTGTCGCATATAAGGTTGTGACCGCTGAAGACCATATCCTGCGTAGATTCGCCAAGTCCTGCATCGGCGTAGATATAGCCGCAGACAAGACGTGCTGACTGTGATTTTACGAGCTGGCGGCGGTATTCGCTCTTGCCGATGACCTCGTCCGAAGCGGAGAGGTTGCAGATAACGGTAGCACCTGCCGCTGCAAGGTCGCAGGAGGGCGGCTCGGCTACCCACAAGTCCTCGCATATCTCTGCGGAAAAGACAAGTCCCTCGATATTGCTCTCAAAAAGAAGCTGACCTATCGGCGTATTGTCAAGGTTTTCAACGTTTCCGTAAACGCCCTCGCCCGAGGCAAAGTGACGTGCTTCGTAAAATTCGCTGTAGTTCGGGATATTTATTTTCGGGACAAGACCGAGTATCTTGCCGCCCTTAACGGCAGCGGCGCAGTTGTAAAGCTTTCCGCCGAACGAAACGGGAAGTCCGACGAAAATGAGCATATCGAGGTCGGAGGTTTCCTCTGCGATAGAGAGGAGAGCCAACTTTGCACTGTCGAGCAGTGTTTTGTGCAGGAAAAGGTCGCCGCAGGTGTAACCCGTTATGCAAAGTTCGGGAAAAACAGCGGCGCAGACATTCTTTTCAGCAGCCTGTCTTGCGAGCGTGATGATCTGCTCAGCGTTGTAATTGCAGTCTGCGACTTTTATATCGGGTGTGATGGCGGCGCATCGGATAAAACCGTCTTTCATATTATTTTGCTCCTTATTTTATAAAATAAAAAAGCGCCGAACAGTAACGGTCGGCGTTTTGGTTATCTAAAACTTGACCTATAAAAATATTATAACTCAAATTTCGGAAAAAATAAAGGGGTTTTGTGATTTTTGAGAGAGAAAATAGCCGCTGTGTCTAAAAGCGAAGATCCACTTGACAAATCATTGCAAAAGTCTTATAATATAAATATAAAAGGGGCATACCGATAGACGGTCGCTCCCAAATATGGTGTTAAGAATTAACCGTCCAAGTTTGGTCGCTCTGGGCGGTTATTTCTTTTTGCTTTCAAGCAGTATCTTAATGATATCGCAGATAAGTATGCCTAAAGTAAGTACTTCAATTATACTCATAAAGCAACGCCCCCTTTCGGGGAGCAGGAATTGACCGCCTACCGTTCAGGTATGCCCACAGTGTTATTTTACCATTAATGAAGTATTTTGTCCATTAATTGAAACAAATACGCTGATTTGTTGTTTGAAAAGAACAGGCGCAATTCACACTTTAGACATTATGTGAATTGCGCCTGTTTTATTTGTTGGTATTACACGGTCTGCGTAATGTGTTCCGCCCTTTTAGTCCTTATGATTCTTCATATACTCGAGGTTCTTGGAGATAAGCTCATATCTCTGCTTCACGCAGTCTACGGAGCGAAGCGGGTCGGACGGGGTATTGAATGTATAGTCCATGAGCTTTTCAACTGTTGTTGAAGCAACGTGTACTCTTGTATCGGAAGATGCATAGTAGATATATACATCGCCGTTTTCGCGAACGATAGCACCGTTTGTGAATACTACGTTTGAAACGTCGCCTACGCGCTCTTCACCGTGTGGAGCGATGAAAAGTCCCGATGGTGATGCGATGAGCTTTGAGGGGTCATTGAGGTCGGTCGCAAAGACGTAGATAACATAGCGAAGTCCTGCGGCTGTATTTCTTACGCCGTGGGCAATATGTATCCAGCCCTTTGGTGTCTTTATAGGAACTGCGCCTGCGCCGTTCTTCACCTCTGTAATAGTATGGTAAACTCTTGGGGAGATAACGGTTTCCTCTGTGCAGATCTCAGCGTGGGTGATATCCTTTGCAAGTCCGAAGCAAACGCCGCCGCCCGAGCCTGTCTGGATAAAATCGTCCTGCGGACGTGTATAGAATGCATACATTCCGTTTACGAATTCGGGGTGGAGGACAACGTTTCTCTGCTGCGGGGACTTTGATTTAAGGTTGGGGAGTCTTTCCCAAGTTTTGAGATCCTTTGTGCGGACGATGCCTGCCTGTGCAACTGCTGCGGAGAGGTCGTTGGACGATGTATCTTTGCTCTCGGAGCAGAAAACGCCGTAGATATAGCCGTCCTCGTGCTTGGTCAGACGCATATCATAAACGTTGGTTTCCTCGGGGTTGGTATCGGGGAGAAGAACAGGGTAGTCCCAGAAGCGGAAGCCGTCAACGGGGCTGTCGCTCTCTGCAACTGCGAAGAATGACTTTCTGTCGTTGCCCTCTACTCTTGCGACGAGGTAGAACTTGCCGTTGAGCTCGATAGCGCCTGAGTTGAGAACTGCGTTGATGCCAAGGCGTTCCATAAAGAACGGGTTCGTTTCGGGGTCAAGGTCATATCTCCAGATAACGGGGGCGTGATCGGCTGTGAGAACGGGGTACTTATAGCGGTCATAAGCGCCGCCCATATAATCGGTCTTTTCGTTTTTGCGGCTGATGAGCTTTTCGTAAGCGTCAAAAACCTTTGCTTTTCTTTCGTTGAATTCGGACATTGGCAAAACTTCCTTTCTAAGCGATATTGCTTTAATTTTATTCTATCATAACAAAATCACTTCTTCAAGAGAAATTTAGATTTTTTCGTTGACTTTTTCGTGTTTTTGTATTACAATATAGAGTAAATGCAGAGAATTACGCCCTTTAAACGTTTACACGAAAAATTTTCGCACCCCTGTATCTCTTAAACGTTTTATTGTGCAGTTTAAACAACTCCCTCTGCGCTATTCTTAATGATAAAGGGACGGTTGAAGATGATGAAAAGAATTCTGTCGGTATTGCTTTCTCTTATGACCTGCGTTATGCTCCTTGCCGGCTGCGGAAGCGATGAAGCCGTAGAAGATTCGGCATACAGCGGCATTTTGACAAAAATAAAACTCGGTATGCCCCTTACGAAGATAGTTTCGATGCAGCCCGATGGGGTGGAGCTTTACTGGGACGATGATACCACCATTTGGAGCATCAATCCCGATACAGACCTTAATGCTGAGGTTTCGGCGCTTGTTCCTGTGGACGATCAGTATTATTACGCTGATGATTCGATAATTACATATAATTTTAAGACTAAAAAGGGCGACGATGAGATCTATCTCAAAGGCTACAGCGAAGAAGTCCACTGTCTGCTCGACAGAACAGCCGCTCAGGATTATTTCGACAAAAAGACAGCCGAGCTTGTCAGCAAGCACTGCGTTGACGAGGGTTCTGTTGCAGGCGGAACAATGGTCGGCACGGAAGATATCGATATGGAGCTCGTTTACAGCCAGAAGATCTCCGCAAGCAGCTATGACCTCGTGTTCTCAATGACGCTCACTTATGATACGGTCAACGATGTTGCAGGTTACTATGCTACCGAATTCGAGATCGAGATTACCGAAAAGGACGTAAAGGGTGAAGTTGCTATCTCGACACCCGAAACCAAGTGATCCCAACGCATAAATATTGTAATAAACAGCGGTGCAGGGGGACTGTGCCGCTGTTTTTGAAAGGACGAAAATGTTATGAAGAATATGCCCGCTGTAAAACTGGGAATCGCGGCTGTGAGCCGTGACTGTTTCCCGAAATCCCTCTCCGCTTCAAGAAGAAGCAACGTTGTCAAGGCTTGCAAGGAGAAGAATATCGACATTTACGAATGTCCCGTAACTGTTGAGAATGAAAACGATATGCTCTGCGCCCTTGACGACCTCAAAAAAGCAGGTGTCAACGCACTTGTGGTTTATCTCGGAAACTTCGGACCTGAAACGGCTGAAACTCTACTTGCGAAGAAGTTTGGTCTGCCCGTTATGTTTGCAGCGGCAGCGGAAGAATTCGGCGACAACCTCGTTGACGGCAGAGGCGATGCTTTCTGCGGTATGCTCAACGCAAGCTACAACCTCGGACTTCGCAATGTCAAGGCTTACATACCCGAATATCCCGTTGGAAACCCTTACGAAGTTGCGGATATGATCGCTGACTTTATCCCCGTTGCAAGGACTGTGCTTGGTCTTGCGAGCCTTAAAGTCATCACATTCGGACCTCGCCCTCAGGACTTCCTTGCCTGCAATGCACCTATCGCAAGACTTTACGACCTCGGCGTTGAGATCGAAGAAAACTCTGAGCTTGACCTTTTTGCCGCTTTCAACGAACACGCAGGCGATGCGCGCATTGACGGCGTTGTAAAGGAAATGGAAAGCGAGCTTGGCACAGGCAATAAGATGCCCGGAATTCTGCCAAAGCTTGCGCAGTTTGAGATAACTCTCCTCGACTGGGCAGAAGCTCACAAGGGTTCAAGAGAATATGTCGTATTCGCAAACAAATGCTGGCCTGCATTCCAGACACAGTTCGGATTTGTGCCATGCTATGTCAACAGCCGCCTTACCGCAAAGGGTATCCCTTGTGCCTGCGAAGTTGACATCTACGGTGCAGTAAGCGAATTTATTGGTCAGTGCGTTTCGGACGATGTTGTAACTCTTCTCGACATCAACAACACTGTTCCTGCCGACCTTTACAATGACGAGATAAAGGGCAGATTTGACTACTCCCTCGCAGATACATTTATGGGCTTCCACTGCGGAAACACAGCCGCAGAAAAACTTTCCTCAAAGGAAATGAAGTACCAGCTCATTATGCACCGCGGACTTGAACCCGACAAAGAACCCGATATCACAAGAGGTACTCTTGAGGGCGATATCGCTCCGTCCGAGATAACGTTCTTCCGCCTCCAGAGCAACGCCGATGCAGAGCTTAAAGCATACGTTGCAGAGGGTGAAGTTCTCCCCGTTGCAACGCGTTCATTCGGCGGCATAGGCATTTTTGCAATAAAGGAAATGGGACGCTTCTACCGTCACGTTCTCATCGAGGGCAGATTCCCTCACCACGGCGCAGTTACATTCGCGCACAACGGAAAGGCGCTCTTCAACGTATTCCGTTACCTCGGAGTGCAGAGCGTTGGCTTCAATCAGCCTAAGGGTATGCTTTACAGGACGGAAAATCCGTTCGCATAAAAATCTTTCGGAAAAGTCGATCATTGTCGTGGTCGGCATTTTCCGCTTTTCATCTTGTACAGAACATTCGTGATCTGTTTGAGTTATACCGAGTAAATATATGTAATAAGTGGGCATTTATTTTATGATGCCCAATAAAGCCATATTCGCGAACGCAAGCTTATTTTTAACGCAAACAAGCGAAACAAAGTGAAGCGCGGCGCGAACAGCCCGTGGGGGCATCCCCACAAGGAAAAAGAATGAATACGGTAAAAATCGAACCTATCAGCCGCGCGGAGGCGTTAAGATACCTCGCCGCAGGAGGAAGTACGCCCGATGAAAATCTCACCGCGCTTATGGATAACTGCGAAAAAAAGCTTCTTACGGCGGCGCACGGAAAATTCACGTTCCGAGTTTTTGATATTGAAAATATGACCGAGGACGAAGTCGCTTTAGCCGACTCGGAGCTTGTGCTTTCGGGAAAGGACATAAGCCGCCACCTTGCGACCTGCGAAAAAGCCGTGCTGCTTGCGGCAACTATCGGCGGAGATGTCGACAGGCTTATCCGAACCGAGCAGGTTTCCGATATGGCAGCGGCTGTTGTAATTGACGCAATGGCAGGCTGTGCTATTGAGCAGGTCTGCAACAAGGCGGAAGAAGTCATAAGGGAAAGCTTCCCCGAAATGAATATGACGTGGAGATTTTCCCCCGGATACGGCGATATGCCGATAGACTGCCAGAAAAAGTTTGTCGATGCCGTGAACGCTTCCCGTGAAATTGGCTTGAACGTGAGCGAAAGCTTCATAATGATACCGAGAAAGTCCGTAACGGCGGTGATAGGACTGTCGAAAGAACCGATAGAGAAAAAAAGGAGAGGCTGCGCCGTCTGCTCAATGAGAGATCGATGCACCTACCGCAAAAATGGAAGCAGGTGTACATATTGAATAAAAAAGAACGCTTTTATAAGCTTTTGGAAGAAAATGAGTTCGTATTTCTTGACGGCGGCATGGGAACTATGCTGCAAAAGAGCGGACTTAAAACGGGCGAAGTCCCCGAGCTTCTGAACCTCAACCGGCCCGAGCTTATAACCTCGGTGCATAAGGCTTATGTTGACGCAGGTTCGCAGATAGTTTATGCGAATACTTTCGGCGCGAACTCATATAAAATGGCTGAAACGGGAAAGACCGTTGACGAGCTTATCTCGGCGGCTATAAAAAATGCGCGCAAAGCCGCAGAGGACAAGGCTCTCGTTGCGCTTGACGTAGGCCCTATCGGTCAGCTTCTTGAACCGACGGGAACTCTCAAATTTGAGGAAGCCTACGACTATTTCAAGGAAGAAATGCTCGCAGGAAAGGACGCGGACGTTATCGTTATCGAAACGATGACCGACCTTTACGAAGCAAAGGCAGCACTTCTCGCCGCAAAGGAAAATACCGACCTCCCAGTTATCGTGACAATGACATTCGAGCAGAATCTCCGCACATTTACGGGCTGTTCCGTTGGCGCAATGGCTCTTACGCTTGAAGGCTTGGGCGCAGACGCTATCGGCGTGAACTGCTCGCTCGGACCTCGCGAATTCGCGCCCGTTATCGAGGAACTTTCCAAGTGGACAAAGCTCCCGATAGTTGCAAAGCCGAATGCAGGACTTCCGAACCCCGTAACGAATGAATATGACGTTACGCCCGAAGAATTCGCCGAGAGTGCCGCAAAGCTTGTCAAGTACGGCATAAAGCTCACGGGCGGCTGCTGCGGCTCGAACCCCGACTATATCCGTGCGCTGAAAAAGGCGCTTTCTCCACTCAAATATGAGAAAAACACGCCGATGTGCGAAGCCGCTGTTTGCTCCGCCGAAAAGGTCGTTGTTATAAACCAGCCGAGAATAATCGGCGAGCGCATCAACCCGACGGGCAAAAAGCTTTTCAAAGAAGCTCTCCGCAAGGGCGATATCGACTATATTCTCGGTCAGGCGATCGAGCAGTCGCAGGCAGGCGCAGAGATACTTGACGTAAACGTTGGCTTGCCCGAAATTGACGAAAGGGCAATGATGGTCCGCACTGTAAAGGCTCTTCAGGGCGTTACCGACCTGCCGTTACAGATCGACTCGACCATTCCCGAAGTTATTGAAGCCGCACTTCGTGTTTATAACGGCAAGGCTATCGTCAACTCCGTAAACGGCGAAGCCGGTTCAATGGAGAAAATTCTCCCTATCGTAAAAAAATACGGCGCGGCAGTTGTAGGACTTACCCTTGACGAAGAGGGAATCCCGAAAACCGCCGAAAAGCGTTTTGAAATAGCCGAACGCATTATGAACAAGGCAGTTAAAATGGGTATCTCAAAAGAGAATATCTTCATCGACTGTCTGACCCTTACCGCTTCGGCAGAGCAGGCTAACGTTATGAAAACGGTCGAAGCTTTGCATAGGGTAAAAACGGAACTCGGACTTAAAACCGTGCTCGGCGTTTCAAATATCTCGTTCGGTCTGCCGAACCGTGAGCTTATCAACTGCAACTTCCTGCAAATGTGCCTTACGAACGGACTTGACCTGCCGATAATGAACCCGAACGTTGCATCGATGACGGGCGCAGTTCGCGCATACAGACTTCTCACTGCGATAGATGTGAACTCGGTCGAGTTCATCGCGGCTTATGCAGGTGAAAAAACACCGCCAAGTCCTATTCCGAAAGCCGCAGGCGGCGAAACGCACGATCTTATGTACTGCGTAAAGAACGGACTCAAAGCCGAGGGCGCAAAGGTCACGGAGGAGCTTTTACAGACAACAAATTCAATGGAGATCGTCGATAATATCCTCATTCCTGCGCTCGATAAGATAGGCGAGGACTTTGAAAAGGGTATAATCTTCCTGCCCCAGCTCATAATGTCCGCAGGCGTTGCGCAGGCGGCGTTTGAAGTTATCCGAAACAATATGATAATGAACAATTCCGCGCCCGTTGTAAAGGGAAAGGTCGTTTTGGCGACCGTAAAGGGTGATATTCACGATATCGGAAAGAACATCGTAAAAGTTCTGCTCGAAAACTATGGCTATGAGGTAATCGACCTCGGACGTGACGTTGATTATCAGGCTGTTGTCGATGCGGCTATCGAAAACAAGGTAAAGCTTGTCGGACTTTCGGCGCTTATGACAACAACGCTCTGCTCAATGGAAGCAACGGTAAAGCTTCTCCGTGAGCAGTATCCCGACTGCAAGGTAGTAGTCGGCGGAGCAGTTCTTACGCCCGAATATGCGGAAAGCATCGGTGCGGATTTCTATGCCAAGGACGCAAAGGAAACTGTTGATGTGGCTAAGAGGATATACGGATAAATTTTAAATGCGGAATTCGGAATTCGGAATTATTGTGTTACGTCAATTTGCACCATAAACCCTATATCCGCCCGACCAATGCGTAGAATTTTGACGTAAAAACGGACACAAATATTGTAGGGGACGGGTTGCCCGTCCCGCGCCGCAAGGCGTTATAATGCAAATAAGACCTATTTTCATTGGAATTCCGATGAAAATAGGTCTGTTTTGTAATTATTCACTTTTTTCGCGGCATTTTCGTACACCCAAAATTGTATCGCGGTTTTGGTCGCGAACCCGTCCCCCTACGAAAATTCGGTTTTCGTAAATTGTCGGAACAAAAATAATTACGCATTACGCATTACGAATTACGCATTGAATTGATCTCTCCGATAAGCAGTCGTACCTGCTGAGGTGTGCTGAAAACGGACGGCGAAAAGCGTACCGTTCCCTCGGGCGCTGTTCCGATAGCTTTGTGCGCAAGTCCCGAGCAGTGAAGTCCTCCGCGAAGTGCAAGGCCTCGTCTGCTCAATTCAGTTGCAAGCTCATTCGAGGTCATTCCGTCAACATTGAACGAAACTATAGGGAGATATTCTCCCTTGCCGCGGTATATCTTCACCCGTTCAAACGGTCTTAGTCCGTCGATAAACTGACGGCAAAGCTCGGTTTCGTGCGAGAATATCCTTTCAACGCCGTTCGCCGATACAAAGCCTATTCCTGCGCCGAGTCCGATTATGCCCATCGTATTGACCGTTCCGCTTTCAAGGCTGTCGGGGAGAAAATCAGGCTGCGCAAGCTCGAGCGAGGTGCTTCCCGTGCCGCCCTCCATAAGCGGAGTTATCGGAAACTTGCCGTCCGAGATGAGCAGACCCGTCCCCGAAGGGCCGTAGAGCGACTTGTGTCCCGCCGTGCAGAGAATGTTTATCCCGTCCGAAAGCTTTATGTCGAGCACTCCGCAAGCCTGCGCGCCGTCCGCGATGAAGCAGATGTTGTGCCGCCTGCATATCTCGCCAAGCTTTTTATAGGGCGTTATCCTGCCCGTGACGTTGCTGCCGAGGGTGCAGACTATCGCTTTGGTGTTAGGTCTTATCAGCCGCTCAAAGTTTGCGGCAACGGTATCATCATCAGCGGTCGCATCGGCAATATCGAATGTACAGCCGCGCTTGCTCAAAGCGTAAACGGGGCGCGCTGCTGAGTTGTGTTCAAGGTTTGAGATAATGATATGCCCCTCGCCGTTCATAATGCCTTTTATGGCAAGATTGAGCGCGTGAGTGCAGTTCGAGGTGAAAACGACATTTTCCGTCTGTGCGCCGAAAAAGTCAGCCGCCTTTTTACGGGCAGCATAAACAGCCTCGGCGGTCTTTATTGAAAGTTCGTGTCCGCTCCTGCCTGGATTGCCGCCATAGCGCGTCAGAGCTTCGTTCACCGCTCGGCGAACGGGATAAGGCTTCGGGAAGGTCGTCGCCGAATTGTCAAAGTTTATCATTTTTGTGTCCCGTTCCTTTCTGTCTTTTCCGAAACGGGGGCGGAAAACAGAATTCTTTCCGCCCGTTTTATCTAAGGAAAATTCTGAAAAATCAGTAGTTATCTCGGCTTGCCGATAGCGCGCGGAGTAATGCCCTCCGCTTCGAGCAGTTCTGCAATGACTCCCGGGTCAGCCGCCGCCGAAACGCTGTAGCCGCAGCCGACAGCGAGCGACTTCGGAGTGCGAATGACCTCGGCAGGGATACCCTTGCGGCGCAGGACGGCCTGAGCCTTTATCGCAATAGTAACGGACGGAAAAGCAAAGATATATCTTTCCATAGCTCCTCTCCTTCCGAAACGCAGCTTTTCTGCGTTTGGTTTATTATATGCGAGGAAGAGAAATTTTGTTAAAGGATTTCCGAGCAATGGGCAAAGTGAGTTTTGCTTATCTTCAAAAATAAAAAAAGATACAGTCCGATTTGATTATATCGGAATTGTATCGTTTTGAGGTTTATTATAATAAATTTTAATGTGAATTACTTCCAAACGTTTACCAAACATCTGAATTCATTAGGGTGGGTTGCCCGTCCCGCGGTGCAAGGTGTTTTACAATAAACGAACGCCATTGTTTTTTTCTGATAAAAGGATAAAAACAATGGCGTTTTTGTTATTGTGATAAACCCTAAAAAATATACATCGAAAATCGTTGGCGCGATTCGGGACGGGAAACTCGTCCTCTACAGAGATTTTGCCTAAAATACAGGATCTGCAACGGGCGGATATAGAATCCGCCCCTACGATTTTTTTGCAAACCAACGGAATATAAATAATTCCGAATTCCGAATTCATAATTCCGAATTTAATTTACCTGTCTGCAACAAGAACATTCATCTTTTCGATCTCTACATTTACCGAACGTGCGATCTCGGTGTTCTCCGATGCGGTTTCGGTGTTCTGCGTGATGACATCGGATACAGCGGCGATCCTTGCCTTTATGTCATCAACGGAGTTTCTCTGCGATTCGGTGAGCTCTGCGATCTTTCTTGCGTGGCTCTCACTGCGCTGTGAGGATTCGATGATGCTTTCCATGTGCTCGGCGGCTGTTCGCGCAAATTCAGTGCCGTTTGATACTGCGCTTATGGATTCGTTGATGAGAGTTGTGGTGTTCTTTGCGGCTTCGGCGCTCTTGTTGGCAAGGTTGCGGACTTCATCGGCAACGACTGCGAAGCCTTTTCCTGCTGCGCCTGCTCTTGCGGCTTCAACAGCTGCATTAAGGGCGAGGATATTCGTCTGGAACGAGATATCTTCGATAGTCTTGATGATGCTGCTGATCTTGTTCGAGGATTCGCTTATCTCTTCCATTGTCTTTACCATCTGCTGCATATTGCGGTTGCTCTCGTCGAGCTTTGAAGCGCTCTCGCCTGCGGCTTCTGCGGCGGATTCCGCTTCGTTAAGGCAGCGTTCCGATTCCTCGGCAAAGCTTTCAACGTTGGAAAGGATATCCGCAACGGTGCTTGCCTGCTCTTCGGAAGCGGCTGTAAGTCTGCTTGAAATATCGAGCATAGACGAGGTCGATTCGCCGAGGGACGAAGCAATAGTCGAAACCTGATGCATAATGTCAGCCTGACGTTCGCCGAGGGCGGTGCTTTCGTCCATTTTCTGCTGTACCTGACCGAGAAGTCCCTTTGTTTCGTTGGTGGCTTGCTCTGATTTATCGAGGAGCGAAACTGTATGCTTTATAAGCAGATGAAGCATAAATGCGGCAACGTTCACACCTGCGATGCCGTTGATGATAACATTGTTCGGCGCACCGATATAAACCTTGTCCTTTACAATAAGTCCTGCAAAGAGAAGTACATTTGTAACTATCCAGGTTATATCAACGTTGAGAACGCTGTTGTAGATAGCGCCGATAGCGATATTTGCAGCCAAAAGCGCAGCCATTGTGTGAAGTTCGCCCTTAGTTGCCGAGAGGACAACGATAACAACGGTCGTAGCCTGCGTAAGGAAGATGCCCTTTGTGAGGTTTGAGGCTTTTCTCATAAAAATAAGTACGATAAGCGGAACTATTATACCCATAGCCGCCGTTAAAATGCCAGTCAGAGCATAACCCGTCACGAGGTTGATTATGCAAAACGCAAGGCACACGCCGAAAACGGCAATAAGATGATTTCTGATAACTTTATCCGGAATATTCGGACAAAACTTCTGTGACATATAAAATTCCTCCAAATATAGCGCATTTTGCTGTTTTATTTCAGTCAAAAGCGGAAATTTTTATCTCCTCGTATAATAAAGTTATCCCCAACAAAAGTTGAGAGATATAAAGCCACGC
>CALANW010000149.1 GCA_937926145.1 uncultured Ruminococcus sp.
CCTGTTTTCCCTAAAAATTTGGATTAGGGTATTGACTTTTTATAGCTGGTCTTTTGTCTGATGTGAAATTATATTGGGCAGTCAAATTCGTCGGAGTTTATTGATTCAATTTTCTGCCGTTATTCTCAACAAGTATAATTGATGCAGCCACTCAGGCTGATCTTCAATTGTGTCTTGTATTTTCCTGAGTGTTGCTTTTCCGATCCTCCTATCAAATACTGCAAACATTCTGACAATGGGATTTTCTGAAAATACACTCTTTTGTATATTTTGATTGCGATACATCTCTAAAGCCTCGCAAAATTCTTCATCGGTATATTCCGTGCGCCTATCCATAGGATATTTATCCAATAATGTCCAAAACTCTGCCCAATACTCACTGATGCCGCTCGGAACAGGGTTTGTTGTATAGCCGCTTTCAATGAAATAAGTATTTACCGTTTCCCAAGAGAATCGCTTCACTTGTATATTATCTATACACACTTCAAAAATATGGCATCCGTCCATACCGACATAAGCAGTGCATCCATACCTGATCCTGCCACGCAATGATTCGGCGAGCATTTCATGTTCAAGATATTTTCTCATACCGCTCCATGAACCAAGAATTTTTTTCATATATTTCTCACCATTAAATTCCTCTTTATCGCGTAAAACAATAACTACTTGTCATTGCTTTTCATTGTGCACTCGCCGGATATTGCGATCTGCAGAATTACGAATTATTTTTGCTGCAGTTCGCCGCATCTATCGCCAGCACGAGCATAAGAACATTTATCTCATCGGAATCGTCAAAAATTTCAATAGCGTATGTATCGGTAAGGTGAAAAAGTTCCCTTGTGATATTGGCGGCAACAAGACCGTTCGGCTGCCTTACCCTATAATTCCAGCCGAAAAAATCGCCCTCTATGCTCCAGCCGTTGTAGTCGATGTCATACTTAGGAATAAAAAAGGTGATCTTTCTCTTTATCCTGCCGAGGTATCTTCCGCCGATATGAACATCAAATTCGGCAAAAATACGAAGAAGCTTTTCCTGTATATAGCCGATCTCACCGCCGAAACGGTCAAAGACCCGTATCCTGTGTCCAATGGTGAGAAAATCAGCCTTTGCTGTATATTTTTTGTCCATATTTTCATCGTAAATATCAAAGCTGTCCGTCCAGCTGAACAAACGCTGTTTTATATAAAGCTTCATTCTTATTCCCTCCAAAAAAAGCCGTTTTTTCCATACTTCGCCTAAATGTTGCTTTTGTTTCATTTTCAGTAAAATTTCCGCCGAAAAAATATTTACAAAAAATCAATCCAAATTCACAACTAAATCATTTAACATTCAGAAATACTTAACTATAATATGTTATATTATAAGCTGTGATATGCAATAAACAGATCATTTTTTACCGGAATGTCCGCTTCTGGCTTCATTCGCAGTATAAAATCATCATGAATAGAGCAAAATAGATACATAATCTTCCTGCTCAACTCCGTTATCTCGGAGCGGCTGCCTGTCATAATTTTTGTCAATGACCTTGCCGACGGAAAACGGCACAGGCTTTTGATCATCACAAAAGGAGAAACCTATTATGAACATTACAGACATCAAAATCAGAAAAATAATTCCCGAGGGCAGACTCCGTGCCATCATCTCCATCACTATCGATGATATGCTCGCTATCCACGACATCAAGGTAGTTCAGGGCGATGAGCGTCTTTTCGTTGCAATGCCGAGCAGACGTGACGAAAACGGAATGTTCCGTGATATCGTTCACCCCATCTCCCCCGAAGCAAGAGGAAGCATCGAAGGTCAGATCCTTGACGCTTACACCCGTCATATCGAGCTTATGCAGGCTGAACTCGAAGCAGAACAGTCAGGCACTATCCTCTGATAAAACCGTAAACTCCGCCGTCCCTTTCTCGGGGACGGCTTTTTTATTTTTAGAGAAAACAAAGATACCGCATTTTTTATTCACGCAAAAATTTATATTCCAAGCTTTCTTGCGGCAAGAAGAAGCGCACTCTGGGTCTTTCCGTCCTTTATTTCGCCGTTCATGACCATTTCAACAGCCTGCGAAAGCGGCATTTTCTCAACATCGAGGAATTCGTCCTCATCAAGATGCTGCTCGCCGAAAGAAAGTCCCGTCGCAAGATACATATGTATCTTTTCTGTGAGATAAGCGACCGAGGGGTACATTACGCCGAGATACTCGAAGTTTTCGCACTCTGCACCGACTTCCTCTTTAAGCTCACGCAGACCTGCACTGCGGTGATCTTCACCGACTTCAAGCTTGCCCGCAGGTATCTCCGTAAGAACCTCCTGAAAAGGATAGCGGAACTGCTTTACGAGATAGACCTCGCCCTTTTCATTCACGGGAACAACGCAGACTCCGCCCGGGTGAATAACGAGCTCACGGGTAACTATCGCGCCGTTTTCGAGTTCTGCCTTATCCTTGCGTACTTTTATGATCCTGCCGTCAAAAATCGGCTCTGTTTCAACTGTTTTTTCCTGAAGATGCATATTAAAACGCTCCTTTACAAAGCAACAAATGTTCTTTTGAAAATTATAGCACATTTATTCGATTTTTTCAAGGGGTTGGGGAAATTTTTTAAAATAAAAAAACAGGTCAGAGATTATCCAACCTGTTAAGTGACATTTTATAAAAAACACCCTCGCTGGGACACTTGCAAGCAGAGGTGCGCGATGTTTTATTGTTTATATTATATGCAAAACGTCCTGAAAAGTCAACCCTTTATCAATGACCGCACTTGACAAATAACTCCCGATATGTTATCTTAGCATTAGAAAAACATTCACAACAATATTTATTCAATATTGAAAGAGAGATAACAGCGAATGAATATAAAATACTCAAAAGATGCCCTCAAATTCCTTGCAAAAATTCAGAAGCCAATTGCAAATAATATTCGAGAGGCAATAAAAGGGCTTACGGTCACACCTCCCGAGGGCGATATAAAAGTTTTACAGGGATATGATGACGGAAGAATGAGGCTTCGGGTAGGTAAATACCGCATTATTTACCGATACGATATTGACAACCAGTTGAAAATATTGTATATTATAGACATAGGTTCAAGAGGAGATATTTATAAATAAGGAGGTTGTTTGTATGTCACCGAGAACACAGCAGATAGTTAAAATGTATGAAATGCTCCCCGAGCAGGAGCAGGAACTTGCGTATGAAACTATCAAACGCTTTGTGCTTGCTTGGGATCCCGATTTTACAAAGGTTACTTCCGATGAGCGCAAGCAGATAGATAATGCGGAAAAGAGCGGCTATATTTCCGATGAGGATATAGACTGGGATAATCTTGAAAAATACGCAGAATAAAAATACCCGAGCAGGTCAGCTGAATAACGCCCTGCTCGGGTATTTTGTTGTACGGAGTATGCAATGCAAAACGCCGCTTGAACATTCTCAAACGGCGTAAAATGCGTGGTGCATCTGACGGGATTCGAACCCACGGCCTTCAGAGTCGGAGTCTGACGCTCTATCCAGCTGAGCTACAGATGCGTATGCTCCCATACAAATGGGAGCTTTTTTATATAATTTTATGCTTTTTAATTGGAAATATTCAGCTTTCTTCCCTTGCTGACATCTGCCGCGTTGGAAGATGAACAGTAATCTGCGACCTGCTTGCTCTTTGCGGCTTCATCAAGCTTCTGCTTTATCTCGTCGCGCTGCTTTGCAAGGCGGTCATACGCTTTTTTATCGTTGTTCTTTATCTCCTCGCGAAGCTCCTGAACGCGCTTTATCTTATCCTGAAGCTGCATAAGATCGCCGTTGAGGTCGTCTATCTGCTCAAAGCGGAGAAGAGCTTTTATTTTATCCATACGCTCGATAGACTGCTCGCTGACGTACTGCTTGACTGCGACAGAGATACCGTCCATATTGGTGAGTATCTGCTGACGCTCTTCGATAAGGTCGCCCACGCCGTCGATGCTGTCCTCGGTGATGATACGGGAAGTTATTTCATTATAATGTTCAAGCTGATGAATTTTATCGTCCATCAGTTCGATAATGGTTCTGTTCAAACGAACGCCCCCTTTATGGCGGGGAAGCCCCGCAGCAAATTCACGCCGAGCCTCACTTCGTTCCGCTTTGTTTGCGGAAAATAAGTTTTCACCCGCGAAAAAAATATTTAGTATTCGATACACTTAAAAATCGGGAAGCCCCACGGCAAATATAATACAGCTTTTAAGCTCAGATTTTTTTGCTCGCTTCATCGAAAGCATCGCGAAGCTCCTGAAAGAACGGAATGAGCGATTCCAATATCGCTTTGTCCTTCTTTATATTCGCCTGAATGATCTGCTCGCGGAAATACTGATAAAGTGCAGCGAGATTGTCTGTAATCTCGTAATTTTCCTTTAAGCTCGCATCGAGCGCATCGATGATATCTCCGACTCTTGTTATCGAATTATGAGCCTTGGGGATATCCTTGTCCTCGATATAGATAACAGCCTTTTTCAGCTCAACTATTGCCTTGTCATAAAGTGCAATGAGAAGCTGCGCAGGAGTCATTGTCGTGACGACATTGTTCATATATTTCTGATATGGATTTGGTACCATGGAAAACACCGCCCATTAGTTATTTAAGGGTATGCTTTTACCATGCATCTGCGGTAAAAGCATACCTTTCGGGATTGGACTTATGAATCCGAACCGAAGAGAGATGACTGGCTCTGCATATTGCTCATATATGTTTCAAGCGTTGTGAACTGCTTCCAGTAACGCTCCATTTCGTTCTCATATCTGGTCTGGAGATTGCTGATAAGGGTCTGCATATTGCTGATCTGGTCATAAAGTGAGTTCTTCTTCTCGGTAGTCGTGTTTTCGATACCTGCGAGGGAAGAAAGATATCCGACCTTTTTATCCTTTGTGGAGATAGCCTTATCGATCGTATTGTTGAGAGTTGCAGCAAGTCCCTTGTCGGTATCAACGAAGAAGCTTGTTACCTTGTCGCCGTAAGTATTGATAGCGTTTTCGAGCTTAGCCTCATCAACAACGAGCTTGCCGTTGCTCTTCCAGTCGGACGCAAGGCTTATGCCGAGGTCATAAAGCGTGAAGCCGTCAACCTTTGCGGAGGACATTGCGCCTCTGATGCTCGAAACGAAAGTGGTAAGATAGTTATCCTGATAGAGAAGACCCTTCTTTGCTTCGGTGTTCCACTTCTCTATCTCGTCCGACTTCATCTCTTCTTCCTGCTCATCGGTAAGAGGATCGTAGTAAGAACCGTTCTTCTTAGGACGGGAGGTCTGTATCTCGCCGTAAACATCATCAAGAAGCTGATTGTAAGCATCGATGAACTTTATAACGGTTTCCTTGATAGAGGAAGTGTCTTTTTCTGTAGTTACGGTTATCTCGTCAACGCCATCAACGGAGGAATCGAAGTCACCGAGCTTGCCAATGTTGAAAGTCGTGCCGTCAAAGGTGTACTCGTTGCTTGCACTTGTGTAGGTGGTATAATTTTCACCGTCGGTGCTGATAGTAATAGTACCGTTTTTGCCGTAAACGTCCTTTTGGGTGAAGTCATCGCTGCTGTTGAACAGAGAGTTGAGAAGATTTCCGCTTGTCTGTTCAATATTAAGCTTTCCTGCCGTACCTGTTTCAGTTGATTCGAGCTTAAAGCTCTGTGTCATAGTGCTGAATGAGGCTTTTACACCGATATTAGCTTTGTTGATGGTGTTTATAACATCACCGATGGTATTGCTCTTTTCAAAGGTGAATTTTTCGCCGTTTATGGAGAATTCAAACTTATCACCATTGAGCGCGGTGTTGAAAGCTGCATCGCCGAGCTTTGTGGTCGTACCCATTGTGCTGCTTACGGTGTTTGAAAGACCTACAGCTTCACTGTTGTACTGAATGCTGAATGTATGTCTTACGCCGTCATTTGCATTGTTGAAAACGAGGGTCGAGGTTCCGTCCTTGAATTCAAAGCCCTGAGCGTCGGTCTTGATATCCTTGAAAGTTTCATTTGCGGCTTCGAGGAAGTTAGCCTTTGCAGTATCCTCATCGGTGCTGCCGGTGAACTTTACTTCTCTTGTTGTGCCGTTGTAGGTCATTTTAACGGTGTATTCCTTGCCCTCAACGTTCTTGCTGAAATCAAGAGCGATCTGGTCGGTCGAGATTGAACCCGATGATTTTACCTGTGCAGCCGAAGCCGATGTTGCAGCGCTGATATAATAAGTAGCAGGCGTTGCCGATGCACTTGCGGAAACTGCAAGCTTATCATTCGTGGATTCAGCCTTGAACTTGTTCATAACTGAGTTTGCCTTTATCGAAGTATCGCTGCCCCAGTCAAGGAACTTAGACTGAAATTCGGAAATTTTTGAAATGTTTGAACGGTAAGCTTCCTGCTTCCACTGCAAAGTCTGAAGCTTCTGCTTTTTCGTGTTAAGTCTGTTCTTTGTGTTTGCAGCCATTGATTTAACAAGGCTTTCGGTATCAAGTCCGGACATAAGACCCGACATTCTGTTATTGCTCCATAAGCTGGAGGTTGAAGAAGTTGAAGATGTACTGCTTGCCATATCAATTCATCCTTTCACTTAGTGTTTTTGTCAAGCAAAGCTGCGAGAATGTCGATAGAAGGCTTATTTATCGCAGCCTGCATATTGAATTTTTCCGTATCGTAAAGCTCGCTTCGCGCGATCTTGACATTTTCGGGAGCGTCAACGCCTATCCTTATGCGGTCTTTCGATATTTCAACGACCGTGACCTTGATATTGTCGCCGATGATGATGCTCTCGTCCTTTTTTCTCGAAACGACCAGCATTTAAGCACCCTCCTTTTTAAAAGCAGGGAACTTGAGCGGATAATTTTCCGCAGCGATGACCTGAACGCCTTTTTTTGCTTTGGAATTTATCACGATCGGACTTTTGAGGTTGAGCGTTGTGTTGATATATTCATCGGGAACGACCGCCATACAGAGAAGATCAAGCTCTGCTCCGTCTGCTTTAAGAAGCTCTTTCGTTTCCTTGTCAAGCTCGACCGAATAATCGGGAACGAACTCTCTCGGGTCGAAAACGATGAAGCAAAGGTTCGGATTATCAACGCTTTGCAGCCACATCGGATATTTGTCCTCTCCGCAGGGTGAAAGCAACACAAACCGCTTGTTTTCTTCAAATGCGTAAACTCCGTTCGGGAAGTCAATGATAACCTCCTCGGAAATTTCCTCTTCGCCGAAATCTCTTGTTTTAATAATCATATAAAGATCCTCATTTTAGGCTATAACGTCAACTTCACCCTTGTAATTCGGGTCAGCGCTTCTCGGGAAATAGAGCGGATCACCGAGATATTCTATTTCAAGGTCAGGCATCTGGCTGACGATAAACTCGATATCACCGGGAATGAATTCAAAGCCGTTTTTAAGATCGGATATCGAACCGATATCGGAACTGCTGTCACTGCCGATCATACTGTAATTGATGCTGAGTGTTCCGTCATTGTAGCTGATGCTGCTCTCCTTTGATTTCGGGAGCTTGCTGAGAATAGCTTCAATGCTCTGTGAGGAGCTGCGTGAAACGGCTGTTGTATTTGCAGCCGAAGCATTACCGTCCGTGCCGCCCATTTTTGCAACGGCATCGTATGTGAGCGTGAGCTTGCTCGGCTGAACATTAGTCGGAACATAGCTGTCAAGCTTCGGCGATGAGATATCGACCTTGTAAGGCTGCGCCGCAACCTTTACTCCGTCCGAACCCCTCGAGATCTTTACAGACGGCTCGAGCGGATCTGCCTCTCTTGGCTTGAGCTGTGCATTGGTCACATTGACTTCGATTTTAATAGGAATATGCTTGATACTTAGAAGCTGATCCATAATTTATCCCCTGCTTTCCGTCAGATCTTATCAGATGAAATCGAATATGCTTCTCGGAAGAACATTAGCACTGAGCTGGAGCATAGCGTTGTATGCAGCCTGCATAGCGTTCATATTCGTTATTTCCTCATTCATATCGCAGCCCTCAACATCGTTCTGACGTTCGAGAAGGCTTGATTTGTATTCCTCGTCCTTGTCGAGATAGAATTCTGTGCTCTTGTACTTTGAGCCGAGCGTTGTGATCTCGGTAAGAACTCCCGTATTGGCGTGGTCAAGAAGATCTATCGTTGCATTCGCACGGGAAACATCGCCCGCTCTGAGCGCATCGGCAGCATCGTAGATAAGCTGAACGAAGTTGTTGCTGAACTTCATATCATAAGTAGCCTTGGAGAACGGGTCATCCTTGTTATAGGATGAATTTACGGCAGAATCAACAGTTGTCATGCCCGTGCCTGTGATCTTAGCACCGTTCATGCTTACATCAATTGCAGTTCCTTCCTGAACTTCGCCCTTGTCATTATACTTTATGCCAAGACCGATATCAACATATATCGGCTTGCAGCCGCCTACGTCGCCGGTGTAAATCTTGAAGTAGTTGTTTCCTTCCTTTACAACAGTGCCGTCACCCTTGGAAGCGTTGTAGTCGTCCTCGGTAGCGGCTTCCCTTGTATAATAGCGGAAACCTTTTTCATAATATTTTGTGACCGTTTCGGTCTTGTAGAACTTTCCGTCCTTGGTGCTGTAAGCAGGATCGTTAGCGTCGTATTCATCAGCGGTGACTTCCGTTGTGATATCGCGTGTTTCCTTTCTTACAGCGTCGGGGTCAGCAGCATTTGCGCCCGTGCCGTTGACGATATCATTATATTCCGCCTCGGTGATCTCCTTGTCATAGCCCTCGTCATAAGCTATTCTCATAACTGTATCGTTATTTCCTGCATTTACGGCAGCATAATAATCATCCTTGGAGATGCGGTTCATATAATGAGTGCCGTCTGCGCTGATATCATCGACAGGAATGCCGTTGTATGTAACGATCCTGTGTCCCGTTACAGGGTCAAGAGCATCTGTGATGCCGTCAGCTTCTTTCAAAGTACCGAATGCAGGTGAAGAGTTGTTCGTGCCGCCGAAAAGTCTGCGCTCGGCATAATCGGAGTTGAGAGTTTTTATAGCACTGTCAGCGTACTGGTCAAGCTCGTGTGCGATGATGTCGAGCTGATCCTGGCTGTATGTGCCGTTGCATGCCTGATCGAGCTTTTCGGAAACATCGATATAGACCTTGTTTGCAACTGTATAAAGATTCTGCTCAGCAGCCTCGTAAAGTCCCTTTGTGAGTTTGAGGTTGGAATCATACATCGAAAGATCCTGAAGATTCCTGCGGACGGTCATTGCCTTACTTGCCTTTACAGCATTTTCGGAGGCTCTGAAATAGTCCATCTGCGATTCGATCTTGAGCATGCTTTTTGTATATCCCGACAAAAGTCTGCTGTTGTTTTTAAGATATTTTCTGTCTGCAAAGTTCTGGGTTATTCTCATTTTATATCAACCTCCGTTATAAGCCGACAACGCCCATACCATTGATTATCTTATCGAGCGCTTCATCAAGAGTTGTTACCATTCTTGCGATCGCGTTGTACCACTTCTGATAGTTGAGCATATTGATGCCCTCTTCATTGACGGAAACGCCCATTATCTCATCTCTTGCATCGTTGACGGATTCAAGCATGATGTCCGTTGTTTTGAGTATCTTTGCGTTGCCCTCGATCTGTGTTCCGAGGTTGTCGGAGATATGGGAAACGAACTTTTCGAGCGTCATTTTGAGCGGATCTTTCTTACCCGTTTCATCGTTGCCGTATTCGAGCGAAACATTCTCAAATATTGCAAGGCACTTGTGGATATAGTCGTTGTTGAGTTCGTCCATATCATCTTCACTGCCGTTAACATACTGTTCGGGCTGTGCAAGGAGGCTCGGGAGATTTCTCCAAACATCGGTCACCTTGATATCTGCAGCCGCCGTGCGGAAGCTTGAACTGCCGTCGTCCTTTGCGTATGTGAAAAGTTCGAGCGGATCACCGTTAGCGTCCTTAAAGTCCTTGTAGATCTCGTTGAATGACTTTGTGAGCGTCGCTGTGAACGCATTGAGCATATCACGGTAGTATTCAATGCCCTGAAAATCATTTGCATACTGTGACTGGAGAGGAACATTCACATTCATCTGTGTGAGCGCCTCGCTGAGCTTGCTTCCCTCGGGGTAATCGGCAGCATCGGTCGAAAGTTCAGTTCCGTTCGCTCTAACATCTGCCGCAATGGCATCTGCATCGCCTACAGCTGTCCAGTCAGCTTCGGACTTTGTGCCCGAAACAACGAATGCGAGGTTTCCCGGAGTTGTATTTTCTTCCTTTATAGCTATCTGAGCATAGCCGTTGGCATCAACGACCGTCTGACCGCTGAATTTTACTTCATTGTTTGCGGCATCATACTCAACTTCGCCATATTCTTTGAGCTTTTCAACAGCTTCGTTTACCTTATCGGCATCGCCTGCAGCAATGTTTGCGCTGATATCTTTGAGCAGGCTGTTTATCTCGTCGGGATAATTCTTTATCTGCGAGTTGAAAGCCGTCATATCCGTGCCGTTGAAAACGCCTTCGCCGTTGTAAACATCGAGATAGCCGCGGAGCGCACCGCCCTGAAGCTTATCCTTGCCCGTGATATCGATAGTTTCGCCTGTCTTCTGAACATACTCTCTGTTGGTCATACCCTTGTTGGTAGCAAGCTTTTTCCAGAGGTCAGCGTTCATAAGTCCGTCATAGCGATCGTCCTTGACGATGTATTTTCCTGCGCTTGTCATCTTGAAGCCCATATAAAGCGGATCGGGGTCTTCGACTGTCATTGTCATCTGCGCATATTCATCATTATGTACAGCGACCTGACCTGCAAATGTGATCGTGAACGAGCCGTTTTTCTCCTCATTGAACGAAACATCGCCATACGATGCAAGTTCATCGATAAGCAGGTTCATCTGATCTTTGAGTTCGAGAGGACCGTAGTCGTTATCTACCTGATAGCTGTTTGCGGTCATCTCCATATAGTTCATCTGAACATAGCTGTTTGTGATCTGCTTGTTGAGGTTAGCCATGCTCTCGAAGATCTTGTTCACACGGTCAACAGAAATGTTGGCATCGTTCTTCGTCTGCTCCGATATATCATCAAGACGTGAGTTCATATAGCGTATCTGCTGTGTAACGGATTCAGCCGCACGGAACGCAACGTTCGCAAGCTCTTTTCTGTTTGCTTCA
This sequence comes from uncultured Ruminococcus sp., assembly GCA_937926145.1. Lineage (GTDB taxonomy): Bacteria > Bacillota > Clostridia > Oscillospirales > Ruminococcaceae > UMGS363. Next base: position 11,121 of record CALANW010000149.1, read on the forward strand.
TCTGTAGCGAAGCTCTGAAGAGCCGACTTGAAGTTTGCAAGGTTCGCAGCGAAGCCGTATTCCTTTGATTCGATGTTGTCGAGGGCGGTTTCAACGTCCTTCATTACAACATCTTTTATATTGTAGTTGTTGTCAAGTGTAGTGTAGTTTCTTACCTTTTCATCGATAAGAGCATCTCTGTACTGACCTACGCCGACATTGTCAACGCCCTGTCCCGCAAGGCTAACACCGGTATTGTACAGAAGATTGTAGCCCGTATTCGCAATGGAGCAAACGTCAAGTCTTTGACGGGAATAGCCTGCCGTTTTAACGTTGCTGATGTTATTGCCTGTTATATCAAGAGCTTTCTGCGCAGAATTGAGTGCTTCTCTCTGCACATACAGTCCCATAAAGCTCGAAGCCATTGTTTTTCCTCCTCAGACTTTATTCATTATCGCCGAACGTGTAGCGTGTTCGGTCTTAACTCCGCCCTTGCCGTCGTAAGTGTCCAGCTCGGCGGTCTTTCTTTCAACTCTTTTCAGCCTGCCCGTGATTATGACATTTGCAAGATCGTTGAGTTCCTTTATCTTCATAACGCAGGCGGAAAGCTCCTCATACTGTCCCTCCAGCCTTTTCTTGCAGGAGATCGGAGCTTTTTCGATTATTTCCTTAAAAGTGAGATCCTTGTCCTCTCCAAGTATCTCGATGCGCTTTTTCTCCATTGAATTGGACTTCATTATAAGCGCCTGCTCCTTGGAAAGGCTTCGGCTCAGTTCCTCAATCTTATCATTGTTGATCATATCGAGCTTGCTGTATTCAAAATCGAGCAGTTCCTTGTAATGAACTATATATTCATTAAAAAATCGAACAAGCTTAAAGTAATCCGCAGCCAAATCAATTCACCCTTTCCAAAGTAATTCGGGAATATTTATCCCTCAAATATCGATGCCGCAACGCTCTCGGGAGAAACGTTGTAGCTGCCGTCAGCTATCCTGCTCTTGAGCGAAGCGATCCTGTCTGCCGAAGCATCGCTCTCGGCGAACTTCTTTGCGGAAGCCTTTGCAGCTCCCACGCCTGCTGCTCTTGCGCCTGCGGACATTTCAAATGTATCAACTCTCTTTGCGGAGGAAGCGGATACCTTTTTGCCGTCCTTGACACCCGACTTGTAGCTGTTTTCCATCTTTCTGTATATGCCCATTGCATTACCGAGTTTACCAACTTCCATAAAACAGCCTCCTATCATTTTTTCTTGATGTGTGATCTGCGCCCTTATCAAAAGGCGCTATTTATCTCTATTATTTTTATCGGCAGCAACTTTAAAAACTTTAGCGTTTTTTTCTGATTTAAAATAAATTTAACAATTTTCCGTCTGCAAAAAGCCTATACTGCCCTTTACGGAAATGTTTTGAAGCATAATTTGTTCAAACAATACAAAATCAAAGACTTGGTACAGCAAAATTTCTATGTCAAAGCGAGCGCATCTCAGGTTTTCTCTTCTTGTAAACGGCGTAATATTTGAAACCGCAGTCTTTGAGCAGTTCACCGCAGTAAGCAAATCTGTCGCCGAGCGTTTCGGGAGTGTGAGCGTCCGAACCGAGCGTTATAAGCTCGCCGCCAAGCTCCTTAAATCGTCTTAAAACGTCCGTGTTCGGGTTAGGCTCATCCATTCCGCGCGAAAAAGCGCCGCTGTTACATTCGAGAGCCTTTCCGTCCGAAACGAGCACACGGAGTATCTCGTCGATATAGTCCGAATATTCGCGGTAAGAGTAGCTCAGACCGTGCTTCTGACCGTAGCGGACGATATAATCGAGATGTCCGAGGCTGTCATAGCATTTTATCCGCTTGATGCGTTCGAGCGTGACCTTGAAATAGCGTTCGTAGGGATCAGCGCCGTGCTTTTCAAAAAATTCGGGAAAATAAGGGTCAATGCCGTCGATAACGTGATGCGAACCGATGATAAAGTCGAGCCAGCCGTACTTTTTCACAAGCTCGTCAAGATAATCGGCAATGTGAAGCTGCAAGCCAAGCTCAACGCCTATCGAAATATCGATAACGCCGCTGTATTTTTGTTTGAGTTCGCTCATTTTCGTATAATAAGCGTCAAAATCAAGGTTGAAATCAACGTCCGAAACCATATCGTAGTCGTGGTGATCGGTAACGCATATCTCCGTCATTCCGAGTGAGATCGCGCGCTCTATCTGCTCCTCGGGCGGAGTGTCGCTGTCCCCCGAAAAGCTTGTATGAAAATGCTGGTCGGCATAATATTTATCCATTGAAAAGACCCTTTCGCAGTTGAAATTTTCTTTAGGTCGCATCTAAAAACCATAGTGCCTCAGATGCGCAGTCAGATTTTTCGTCAGATTGTAT
>CALANW010000150.1 GCA_937926145.1 uncultured Ruminococcus sp.
TCGGCAGCGTCAGATGTGTATAAGAGACAGGGATTTGGCATAAATAAGCGTTCTGCAGAAATAACTGTTTATGATGTTTTACTCGGTCAGAGAAGAATAAGTGACGCTATTATAAAAACAGAGTTCAAAAATGTATCTGTGGTTTCATCTACATCACAGCTTGCAGGTGCTGATATTGAACTTGTAGACCTTGAAAACCGCTCGAATAGACTAAAAATGCAGCTTTTGACGATAAAGAATGATTATGATTACATTTTTATTGATTGTCCTCCTTCACTTTCACTTCTTACGGTAAATGCTTTGTGTGCTTGTGATACGGTACTTGTACCGTTGCAGTGCGAATTTTATTCATTGGAGGGACTTTCACAGCTTGTTGAATCAATAAGACTTGTGAAAAAACGCTATAACCCAAATATTGATATTGAGGGAATACTCTTCACAATGTTCGACGGAAGATTGAATCTTACACAGCAGGTCGTTCGTGAGGTAAAGAAGCATTTTGCAGATAAAGTATTCAATACCGTTATACCGAGGAATGTAAGAATTTCGGAAGCTCCAAGCTTTGGCAAGCCTGTAATATACTTTGACGGCTCTTCAAGGGGAGCAGAAGCTTATGAAGCATTGGCTGCGGAGATACTTTCACGTCACAAGGCAGAAGACAAAGCAAAGAAAATGCAGAAGGAGGCAAAATAAATGCCTAAAAAATCGGGACTTGGAAAGGGTTTAGACGCACTTTTTGAAGATAATAACAGCGAGAGTAGCGGCGGTGTATTGACACTCAGAATTTCAGAAGTCGAGCCAAATAAAAATCAGCCTCGACACACATTTGATGAAGAATCAATTGCTAATCTCGCTGAGAGTATTCGTGAAAATGGTCTTATTCAGCCTATAGTTGTTCGTAAAACTGCAATGGGATATCAGATAATCGCAGGCGAACGTCGCTGGAGAGCATGCAGAATGCTTGGAATGAACGAAATAACAGCTGTCGTAAAAGAATTCGACGATGAACAGGTCGCAAAGGCAGCGCTTATCGAAAATATTCAGCGTGAGGATCTTAATCCGATCGAAGAAGCAACTGCGTACAAAGACCTTATGGAAAAGTACGAAATGACGCAGGAGCAACTTTCAAAAGTAGTTGGAAAGTCACGTTCAAGTATCGCAAACTCTGTAAGAATGCTTGATATGCCTGAGTTGATACAGAACTATCTTATTAATGGTAAGCTAAGCATTGGTCAGGCAAAAGCAATTGCGGCTGCAAAAGATGAAGAAACTATGGAACAGATCGCACGTCAGGCATCGGACGGAAAGCTTACGGTAAGAGGCATAGAAAAGCTTATCGCAAAGCTTGCAGAAGAAGAAAATACCGAAGAGCAGATCGAAACACCCGACGAAAATACCAAAAAGGCGAGAAACTACTGCACTGAAATGGAAATTGCACTCAGAGAAAAACTCGGAAGAAAAGTAAAGATTTCCCCAATTGGTGATGGAAGCAGTGGAAAGATTACAATAGATTATATTGGAATGGACGATTTGTCAGCTATAGCAGAGAAATTGACTTTATTGGAAGAAAATAATTGATCTGATTCTAAGTTTTTTTATAAAGATCACTTGAAAATATGAGAAAATAAAAGGTATCAAATGTAAAAACTTGATATCTTTATTTTTGTAGTTATATAAAATGGTAGATAATGTAAAATAAATATATGTAAAGCCATATAACTTTACATAAAGGATAATGTTAACTGTCGAATTTAGTATTATCAAGGCTTAAAAAAGGTTTAATTTGATCGGATAAGAGTAAAATTGCAGATAAATTTGGAACAAGCATTAGAAAAGTGAAGAGATCGGCAAGTTCCCATACGATGTCGGTGTTAATGACAGCACCCAAAAAAACTGCGGCGATGTAAAAGAATTTATAAAAGGGGAGAATTTTTCTTGAAGTGTGTTTTTGAAGAAAGCAGCAGCTTCTTTCGCCGTAAAAATACCAGCCGATGATGCTTGCAAATGCGAAAACCGAATTTGATATCGCAAGAAAAATTCCGCCAAAATGTGCGAATGCTATACTGAATTTTGATAGTAAAGAAAGCTTGCAAGCAGCTTTTTCAAACCCAAAAGTGAAGGCTGAAATGACTGTATCTGCGGCTGAAAAATTCAGTTTATCAACCCCTGTACAAAGTATAACAAGAGCAGTCAGTGTGCACAAAAGTACAGTATCAATGAATACTTCGAGTGCTGCCCAGAAACCCATTATAACGGGTTCTTTACACTCAGATGAGGTATGTGCAAAGGTCGAAGTACCCATTCCTGCTTCGTTTGAAAACAGTCCTCTGCGTACTCCGACAGAGATAGTTTTTGCAAGAGAACAACCAAAAATTCCTCCCGAAATCTGTTTTATTCCAAAAGCAGACGCGATAATTTCTGTTAAGATATTTGTAATATTATTACCATATAATAGAATAATAAGTGCAGACCCAACTATGTAAAAGCAAGCAGCAAAGGGTACAAGCTTCTCAGTAATAGCGGCGATGTTTGTCCGCGAACAAAGGACAGTTAATGAAGTGAGAACAGTGAAAATTATTCCACACATCGGTTTTGAAATGTGGAAATTATCGAGAGAATCTGCTGCCGAACTAACTTGTGTAATGTTGCCGATAACAAAAGATGCACACATACAAACCGCCGAAAAAATCAAAGCGATCTTATCCGAACCGAAAACGGAGCTGAGATAGGGTAGTGGACCTGATGCATCAGAACTGCCTGAATGGTTTTTATATGCTGTGGCGAGGACGTTCTCAACAAAGGCAAAAGACATTACGAAAAAAGCCGAGATTATCATCCAAAGCACTGCACCTGCACCGCCCACAGAGATCGCTGCGGCTACTCCGATTATATTTCCAGTGCCCATTGATGCGGCGAGAGCGGTCGTCAAAGTTTGGAAATTTGTCATCGAACAACGGTCAGAATAATTGTCTACTTTTCTGTTAAAAAGTGTATATTTCAAAACTTTTACAGGATGAAGAATATATATGAACCTGCAGCGTATTGATAGGAAAACGGCAGCTAAAAATACAATTATCAGAGTGAAATCTCCCCACAACAAACTGTTGATATCAGATAGAAAATTACAGATCGTAGAACCCATATAGACAACGATCTCCTTTATAACAATTATAACAATAAAATAATTACAAAATCACGAAAATGGTTTTCAAACGTTTAAAAATATGATATAATAATAGTATGTAAACATTAGGCAAAATATGAGAGAATAGAATACACAAAGCTTCTGAAAAATGAGGTCAATCAAATAATGAAAAAATACTATGCGGATAGAAATAGCTTAAATATACTTAGAGTACTATCACTAATATTACTTATAGTAATAGGAATTGCACTAAAATACGTTCTGTATATACTACAGGAGCGTTATCCTGAATACTTTGCAATTGAAAAGAACACGGTTGCTGAAATAATAATATGGTCGCTGATGGCTTTGTTTGCAGTAATATACGTTGTGTATATTTTGATATTTTTACCCTTATGGTATAATAACGCGCGGTATTTCGTTACGGATAAGGACATAATCGCCCGAACGGGCGTCCTCGTCAAAAATGTGCAGTATATGAAGCTTTCAGCCGTGCAGTACACGACAAAAATATCAGCTCCGTTCGCACGACATTCGGGGTTCAATTTTATAGTTTTCAATGGATACGGAGGACGAATGATGTTCACATTTTTGTCACAATCCGATGCCGATGAAATAACAAAATATGTCCGTCTGAACATTGAAAAAAGAGAATCAGTCAAGGCTGAAAAAGGCAGCGAAAGCTCACTCGGAAAGGAAGAAGCGGAATGAAAAGACAGCACCCGATAGCTGTTCTGAGATATGTTTCAAAGAATTTCTGGCTGCTTCTTATACCTTTGGTAAGAGGTCTGCTCGCACTGAAATTTGATTTTTATAACTGGCTGTCGGGAGCATATCTCGATATTCTGATAGTGCTTGCGATATTCGGTGCGGCTTTTTTTCGGTGGTGGAATATAAATTTCAAAACGACAAAAAAAGCAATTTATGTAAGCTCGGGTCTGTTCGTTCGTGAAACGATGAGGATACCTTTTTCATCGGTTACGACGTTTACACTGAAAAAGCCATTCATAATGCGTCCGCTGAGGGCGGTCACTTTATATATCGATACCGACAGCAGCTCGACGATAAACAAGCCCGAAGACCCCGATATAAAACTTGTTATAAGAGAAAAAGATGTTCAAAAATTGTTAAAATATATTGAGCTGACGAACACTTCGGACGAGGAAAAAAATGAGCGCCGATATAAGCCAAACAAAAGACGAATGTTGTTCTTTTCGCTGGCATTTTCATCGGCGCTCTCGGGACTTATTTACTTCGGAACTTTCCTTATCCAAGGAGGAAAACTTGTCGGAGATGAGCTTGAAGAAAGGTTTCTCGGTGCGGTCGATAATGTGACCAAGGTAGCAGAAAAAGTCATATACGGCATTACTCCTGTAACGGTCGGAATCATAATCATAATAGGTATGGGTTGGCTATATTCATTCGTTTCAAATTATCTTCGCCATATCAATTTCGAGATATCAAAAAGCATAAACGGCGTTCAGATAAAAAGCGGATTTTTTTCGCGCTGGAGATACTTTATCAACTCGGATAAGATAAATTATGCTGACTTGCGTCAAAACCTGCTGATGAAAATGTTCCGCGTGATGTCGGTTAATATCAGCTGCTCAGGCTATGGAAAACAGAAGAACGAGATACCCGTTTTCGTGCCTGTTACGGGAAACAAAAACGTTGCTGAGGTCATCGAAAGCTTCCTGCCCGAATTTTCTTCGGAGGAAGGGGAACGGTACGATGTCAGAGCAGGGTATGTGATGAAGTTCCTCGGACCGCCGACAGTGCTGATTTTTGCAATAATATTGGTGTTTGCAGGCGCGGTCATTTTTCTGCCCGAATGGTACAGCGTCGCGCTTTTTGCGGCGATAATGGGTGAGATAATCGCATTCCACCTGCTGACGGTTAACCTCGCGGCTTTTCTCTCAAACAGCGTTGAGGTCTGCGAAAAAAGCATCACGGTGCGCTATTGCAAAGCGTTCGGCTTCCACAATGTCATTGCGCCGATAGATAAAATTTCCGAAATTCGCATCAGTCAGAATTTCCTGCAAAAATTCAACGGCTCGTGCAGCTTTATTCTCTATACGCGCGGCGAACGTGCGGTGAAGCACACAGTCAGGGGAATGCAGCTTTGCGATGCGGAAAAGGCTGCCGAGCTGCTCGGCTACAGTGCGGCGTAAGACTTGGCAGAACGTTTTTATGGAGGAATAAAAATGAAAAATGTAGAAATAAACGCTCTCTACCTTGAAAGAAGATTCAGACGGCTCGTTGTCCATAACAGCGCGGTCTGCGTTATTGCAGTGATGCTATGCTTTGCTGCGATGTGCCTGCTTGTGAACGGAAAAAACGGCATTTGTCAGGTCGGTCTTAACCTCTTCGGAAACTCCAAAACGATGCCCGTTATCGTCGATGATTCCTTTTCGGCAGCAACTGGAGGAATAGAATTCACTGTCGAGGATTGCTCGATCGACAGCGAAGAGAATATGCTATATGTGAGCATTTCGGGACGAAATATGACGGGCGAGGAGTGGAGCGCAGACGGAAGCACTTTTGCAGTCGCAGTTCAGTGTATGACCGACCCGAAGCCGAGGGAGTATTATTATAATCTGACCGAAGATTGGAGAACAGCATCAGCACCCGAGGACGGTTCGTTTTTTGTAAGGCTTGGGTTCCATATTGATGATGCGGAAGATATATATAGGAATGGTGATAAATTTTCTCTCGTTTCGTTCAGAGGAGCGGATTGTCCGACCTCGGTAATTGTATTGAACGGACTTATCGGTGAATAATACTGATTTTTAATCAAAGTGTAGGCAAAGAATCTGCGCAAAAGCCATATAAACCTGTTTTTCAACATCAAGCTGTTTTAAACATCAACCTGTTTTCAACAGCTACGAGTTTTTGCTTGATTTTTTGTATACTTTGAGTTTAAAAAAGTATAAAAGCTGATTTTATGTGCACAATAACCATATAAAGATGCTGAAATTCAACTTTTAGCTGTATAAAATGACAAAAAGCAAAATTTCTCGAAAATATTTTAAAAAAGCTATTGACACAAAGCCCCTTTAATGCTATAATGATTAAGTCGCACAGAGAGAATAACAAAAAAGCTGCTGAAGCTTTGCGGCAAATGTAAATGGCGGCATGGCTCAGTTGGCTAGAGCAACCGGTTCATACCCGGTAGGTCGTAAGTTCAAGTCTTACTGCCGCCACCATAATAAGGCCCGTTGGTCAAGAGGTTAAGACGACGCCCTTTCACGGCGTAATCATGAGTTCAATTCTCGTACGGGTCACCAAAATCCGAACACTTTCAGTGTTCGGATTTTTTTTATGCTTAAAGTCCTTTTAGTTCTGAAGATCAAAACTGTGATTTTCAGAGCTTTTTATTTTGTAAAAATTAAATATATTATGACACTTTAAATTAATGCTGAAGTCAAAATTTCAACAAAATAAAAGAATTTTATAAAAATTCTTCCAATTTATTACTAAGTATGATATAATATACACGCTAAACGAATTTTAATAACACAAATAGGTTAACTTTTTTATCTAAGGGGAAAGTATTATCCTTTTGCCATTCTGCCTGAATTTCGGTAAAAACGCAATTCCACTTGAATGGCAATGAGGTTTGCCTTTTTGTGTTTAAGATTTATTTGGCGACAATCGGAGTTGCGCTTTTCGGTGCGTAGCTTCGGTTACGCACTTTTTTATTTATACTAAAAACTATTTGAATTATGGATAAAAGATCGCCATAATCCAATAAGTGTTTAGTATTATAAACACAAGGAGGATTTTTTATGGGAAGTAAAACAGTGCAGTGTAAAAACTGCGGTCAGGAGATCGCTGCCGATGCAAAGATCTGCCCGAATTGTGGGGTGGAAAACAAAAAACCGGTGTATAAAAAATGGTGGTTCTGGGTCATAGTGGTCATCGTTATAGGTGCATTGGGCGCAGGCGGCGGTTCAAAGTCAAAATCCGAAAATGCCGCTTCCGTACAGCAGACAACATCTGTCGTTTCATCGGGCTCTGAAACGGAGATCGATGCAGAAGAAAACGATGTGCAGACTACAGCATCTTCGGCGGAAACGACCAAGCCGGAGGATAATGTTCCGTCAGAATATAAATCGGCACTGAAAAAGGCGAATACATACAGCGAATATATGAATATGTCCAAGGCTGCGATCTATAACCAATTGACATCAGAATACGGCGAAAAATTTACCGAAGAAGCCGCTCAATATGCTATGGAGAATATTGAAGCCGACTGGAATGAGAACGCTTTGAAGAGCGCAGAAACATACAGCAAAACGATGCATATGTCCAAAACTGCGATCTATGACCAGCTTGTTTCCGAGTATGGCGGACAGTTTACAGCAGAAGAGGCACAGTATGCAATCGATAATCTTTCGGCTGATTATAAGGCAAACGCCCTTGAAAGTGCAAAGAGCTATCGTGATATTATGGATATGTCGCCAGCGGCAATATACGATCAGCTTGTTTCCGAATACGGCGGAAAATTTACCGCAGAGGAAGCGCAGTACGCAATCGATAATCTTGACTAAATTTAGTGCATCGGCTCAAGGTCGATGCACTTTTTATATAAACTGTCAATACCTCCTCCTTTCCCTCCCGCTTCTTTTGTAATAATCCGTCTTGTCGCGGTACATCTTCGTTTCCGCCTCGAGCAAAAGCCTGCCCATACCACCCCCGTCCGTGATGCCGAACGCCGAACCGACTGCCATTGCTATCGATGAACGTTCCAGCTCCGTTTTCAGTGCCGCAGTTTTTTCATCGACCTCAGCTTCGCTCGTGTCGGTCAGAACTGCGAGAAGCTCATCTCCGCCGATGCGGAAAAGCTTTTCGCTTGGAAAAAGCCGTTTCATGACTTCGCAGGCATTCTGAATGTACTCGTCACCTGCGCAGTGTCCGAGCGTGTCGTTGATGTGCTTCAGACCCGAAATATCACAGAAGATAAGACCGAGGGGCGCAGGCTCTTTCAGCTCCGCTTCGAGCATATTCATCGCGTGACGGTTCCCAATGCCCGTCAGATTGTCAGTCAAGCCCATTTTTTTCAGCCCGTCAAAAAGCTTTCCCCATTTTATGCACGAGCCGATGAAAACTCCTGCACTGCAAAACGCTTCGAGAGCCTCGGACGCTTCTCCGCAAACGCAAACGGGGAAATTTTCCGCACAGCAGAAACCGCAGATATCTTCGCCGTCATAAACGGGAACGGTGGCAAAAGAGTGTATCCCACGCGCCGAAAGAATGTCGGAAAGAGGCTGTCCGTACCGCTCCGCAAAGTCGCTGTTCACGATAACGAGCCGCTTTTCCGAAGAAAGCACCGCCGCTGTCTGCGCACATATCTCCTGCGAAAGCTCGCCGACCAAACTGCCGTCCGCAGAGTATTCGCACGAAAGAACATAGCCGCTTTCGCCGTCTTTTTCATAGAGAAAAATCCGCTCGGCATTGAGCGCTTCGCATGCTTTTTTCAGCATTATCCGAGGGGAATCATCGGGGTTCTCCGCCTGCATCGCACAGCAGAATGCACAGCTTGCCCAGTTCGCACTGTCGTGGTGAGAACTGCCGTCTGCAGGGTTTGACAAAGCGGTCTGAATTTCAAAAACGAGCGTTTTGCCGTCCGATTCTATCAGCGTAGTCTGAACCTCGGCGGCGGTTTCGTGCGCTTCACCTTTTATGGTTCTGTGAAGAAATTCACCGTGGCGAAGAAGTGCTTTTTCACTCTCGTCAAGGCTTATTTTATAACCATCGGTCAAAGTTTTCCGCGCTTTTTTGTTCATATAAACAGTCCTGCCGCCCGAAAGCTCGGCAGCGGCGCAGGGCATATCGAAATTCTCAAAAAAATCAAGGATACAGTTCATCGTTATCTCCGTTCTGCGGCAGAAAAAAGCTCCGTCCGCAATATATATTCAAAAAAAGTTGTATTTTGCAATTATGGTAAGCTTAAAAGCTTTAAATTTCGGATAAAAATCTGCGCCAAGATACTATATATGTGGTATCGTCAGCGTGATTTTTTCGTATTAAACAGCGTTTAGAATAAGTCACAGTTTATAATATGCAGAAAAGCTTCACTCTGCCATATCGGGAAAAAATATGCCCGAATTTCGCTGAAAAATCTAAAAGACAAGCCGAAATTAAGGCGCAGGGTGAATGTGGAATTGGTGATTATGATGCGGTGTTAAATATGTGGTAGGGGCGGAGTTTATATCCGCCCGCAGTCTGTTGAAAAAAGTTATACAAAATTAAAGTTTACGTCCACGCTTTTCAAAGGGTGGTGGGTGTCCAGAGGGCAAAGCCCTTGGTCGCTTCCGCAGAAGCGAAACACCTTAAACTAACAGCAAAAAAATTGCCGCAATAGTGTAATCAGTAATAGCTAAAAATGGCGCAATTCACACCAAAAAGAATAAACGAAATATGAGAAATCAGTTTCGTAAATCCTAAAATGTGAATTGCGCCATTCTATTTTTCTTAAATAAACTATTCTCGGTAGGAAATGCGCAGAGCAAAGCGATAAGCATTTCCTGCCGATGTTATTTGAACGGCGGTGAGATGTGTTTGTAAAACGACAATTTGGGATAGTACATAAATCATTTTTTAAGAACGTATATGTTTGGTTATTGACCATAATTTTTTTACTGTAGGATATTTAAATCCAACCCAACATCTTTTCCAGGGTTTCTTATTCATATCCCACCGCCGCTCAAACGTTGCCGGCTTAAAACGCTCGTCGCTTTGCTTCTCACGTTTATTCGCCGAGGATAGTTTTTGTTTGGAAAATAGAATTGGCGCAATTCACATTTTTATGTTTTACGAAACTTTATTTCTCATATTTCGTTTTCCATATTTGATGTGAATTGCGCCTTTGGATTTGTTAGTGATTACACTATTGCGGTAATGCCTTTAGCTAAAGTTTAAGGAGTTTCGCTCTCTGCGGAGAGCGACGAGGGCGCTGCCCCATATGCACTAACCTAAGC